>JAZNAO010000016.1:0-2230 GCA_045586565.1 Candidatus Enterousia sp.
ATTTCACGACGAGTCTGACGCATAACATGTGTTTTTGGCATCTGACCTGCAGCATGTTGGAAACGCTGACTCATCTGTTCTTTTTTCAGATCAGTCAACTTACTTTCCAAAGCTTCCATCGTCAATTCTGTTTCAACTTTCTTTTCTGCCATTTCTGCTACCTTTTTTTGCCCTGCCCCGGGTTTTTCCCGGGGACTGCAATTAATTAGTTAACTTTACGTTCAACAACTTTTGTTTTCACTGGCAATTTTGCTGCCGCCAATGCGAACGCTTCATATGCAACTTCTGGTTTAACACCATCCAATTCGAACATGATGCGACCAGGTTTTACACGGCAAATCCAGTATTCAACTGCACCCTTACCTTTACCCATACGAACTTCGGCTGGTTTCTTGGTAACAGGAACATCTGGGAATACGCGAATCCACAGTTTACCCATACGGCGCATATGACGTGTGATTGCACGACGTGCCGCTTCGATTTGACGTGCTGTGACACGTTCTGGTGACATTGCTTTCAGTCCAAAAGAACCGAACGCCAATTCACTTCCACCTTTTGCAACACCGTGAATACGGCCTTTGTGTTGCTTGCGGAATTTTGTTTTCTTTGGCATTAACATAATACAAATCCTTCAATTTAATAATTTTTACATTATTATTTGTGCTTTCTTTCGCTGGACCCGGCATATTCTGTCGGACGCGCCATTTCAGAAGCCAATTTTTCTTTGTTAACAACATCGCCTGTGTAAATCCAAACTTTTACACCAATAACGCCATATGTTGTTTTTGCCTGAATTGACGCATAGTCAATATCCGCACGCAATGTATGCAATGGAATACGACCTTCGCGGATTTGTTCGCTACGTGCGATTTCAGCACCGTTCAAACGCCCACTGCACATAACTTTGATACCTTGGGCACCTGCTTTTTGAGCATTCTGCACAGCCTTTTTCATGGCGCGTTTAAATGAAACACGACCTTCGATTTGCTGGGCAATATTCTGCGCAACCAATTGCGCATTCAGGTCTGGACGGCGAACTTCGTAAATATTTACGACAACCTGGTCATTTTTAACCAGTTTCTTGATATCATTACGCAATGTTTCGATATCAGCACCGTTCTTACCAATAATCATACCAGGTCTGCTGGTATGAATAGTCACAACAACCTTCTTTGCAAAGCGTTCAATAACAACCTTTGCCAATCCGGCCTTCTTTAACTTCTTTTCAATAAATTTGCGAATTTTTACATCTTCTGCCAACAGGGCTGCATAGTCTTTTTTACCTGCAATCCAGCGAGAATCTGTAATTTTATTAATAAATTCGCGCAATGAAATTGGTGATACTTTCTGTCCCATTTTCTTTTTCCTTGTTATTTTAGTGGGGGCGTTCTTGAAGTGTTTCCACTTTATTCAGGAATTATTATTCCATACCGCCCCACACGTCTTACCTTATTTTGTTGTTTCTTTTTTTGTGGCTTTCTTTTTAGATGGCGCAACACCAGATTCCAAAACAATTGTCAAATTTGAAAAAGGTTTCAGAATTGGACGTGCACTACCACGTGGACCTGCCATGATGCGCTTCATTGTCAAAGCCTTGCCACACCAAATTTCTTTGACGAACAAAGTTTCAACTGGCAACTTTTTGTTGTGTTCTGCATTTGCAACCGCAGACAACAAAGTTTTCAGCACTTCACCCGCAACGCGTTTTTTCGAGAATTTCAAAACGTCAATTGCGCGTTCTACTGGCAAACCACGAACCAAGTCACATACCAGATTCAGCTTTTGATGGCTAACGCGGATCATTTTATTGAACGCGCGAACCTGATTTTCTTTAATTCCATATCTTGCTGTCATAACTTAACACCCCATATTATTTTTTGCCTGCTGCGGCTTTTTTGTTAGCTGCATGACCTTTAAATGTGCGTGTTGGGGCAAATTCACCCAATTTATGACCAATCATATCTTCTACGATTGATACAGGAATGAATTTATTACCATTATGCACTTCAAATGTCAATCCCACCATTTGTGGTATAATTGTGCTACCACGGGACCAGGTCTTGATTGGTTTACGGTCGTCTTTTTCAATCGCTGCTGCTGTTTTTTTCAAAACAGAAGGATGAACATAAGGACCTTTCCATACTGAACGAGACATCATTTACTCCGTTTATTTCTTATTATTTCTTTTTCGCCAAATGTCTGCTGCGAATAATCATCTTAGCAGTACGTT
>JAZNAO010000017.1:0-13867 GCA_045586565.1 Candidatus Enterousia sp.
GTCGGAACAAAGTGACGGGACGATAAGATTTAATACCGTTGCGGAATCGATGACGGATTGCTATGTTGAACCCGACACATATTTTACCGATGAAAAGGGCACATATCGTTTTCGTGAAAACTGCACTTATAAAGAATAATATTGATACTTTGTTCTTGATTTTTAGTGCGTATACCGTATAATTGGGCGTAATCGTTGCCCTAATAGTCTAGTGGTAAAACACGTCCTTGGTAAGGACGAGTCGCAAGTCCGATTCTTGCTTAGGGCACCACAAATGCACCATCTGCCTTGCGTTTGTTTGATTTTACTCGGGTCATGTATGTTTAATACACTCCCATCGTAAAATCTGCACAATACGCAGCATCTAATACATTTGTGTCGCCCCACGGGCACCACAAATGCATCATCTGCTTTGCGCGTGTGTTGCATTTTTATCTGGTACGTGTTGTGATGATATGACTGACAACCATGGAATAACGCGACAGATATAAAGTTATAAATCAGGGTGGCACCGCGCAGCCAAATTGACTTGCGCCCCTGAAAATTAACAATCAAATGGGTGCCGAAATTCCAATTCGTTTTTCTGTGCCCGAAATAAAAAAAAGGGACCAAAATGTTATCTTTGAAATCAAAGTACAGAACACATACATGTGGTGAATTAAATACTTCTAATGTAGGTGAATGCGTCACCCTGTCGGGGTGGGTGCATCGTAAACGTGACCATGGCGCGTTGTTGTTTGTCGATTTGCGCGATAATTATGGTATTACACAAATCGTTTTTGATGGTGGTAATGAAGCGCTGGAAAAAGTCAGACCAGAATCTGTTATTCGTGTGACAGGCACTGTTGTTGCACGTGATGCCGCCGCGGTAAATGATAAAATCCCAACAGGTGGTATTGAAATTCAAGCCACGTCTTTTGATGTTTTGACCAGTTCAGATGTGTTGCCGTTCCAAGTGTTCGGTGATGATGATTCTGTGGCCGAAGATTTGCGTTTAAAATATCGATATATCGATTTGCGTCGTGAATCATTGCATAAAAATATTTTATTCCGTAATCGTGTTATGAAGTTTATTCGCGATAAAATGTGGGATATGGGTTTTTCGGAATTCCAAACACCAATTCTGACCGCGTCCAGCCCAGAAGGCGCGCGTGACTTTATCGTCCCCAGTCGTTATCATCATGGCATGTTCTATGCGTTGCCACAGGCACCACAGCAATTTAAGCAATTAATTCAGATTTCTGGATTTGACAGATATTTTCAAATTGCGCCATGTTTCCGTGATGAAGATTTACGCGCAGATAGATTGTTAGAATTCTATCAGTTGGATTTGGAAATGTCTTTTGTTGACCTGCCGGATATTCAGGCGGTGGGAAATACTTTGATGCCGGCGATGATACGTGAATTTGTGCCGGGGGCAAAAATCTGTGAAGATATTCCACATATTTCATTTGATGAAGCAATGTTAAAGTATGGTTCGGATAAACCAGATTTGCGTAATCCGATTATCATACATGACGTGACGGAAATATTCCGCGGGTCTGATTTTGGAATCTTTGCAAATGCAATTGAAAATGGTGCGGTTGTGCGTGCAATTCCGGCACCAAATTCTGCGGATAAGCCACGGTCTTGGTTCGATAAACTGGGCGATTATGCAGTCAAAGAATTAGGTCTGGGCGGATTAGGATACATTGTATTTGCCGACGAAGCCAAAGGGCCGGTTGCAAAAAAATTAGATGTAGAACGTATCGCAAAGTTGCGTGAAATCGCAGGGGACAATTCATCGTTGTTCTTTGTTTGTGACCAAGCGTCTGTTGCTGCCAAGGCTGCAGGTAAATTGCGTAACAAACTGGGGGATGATTTGGGACTGATTGATCCAAAAGAATTCCGTCTGTGTTGGATTGAAGAATTCCCGTTCTTTGAAGAAGATGAAGAATCACCAACAGGGATTGCGTTTACGCATAACCCGTTCTCGTTCCCGATGGCAACGTTGGAAGAACTGAATACGAAAAATCCATTGGAAATCAAGGCAGCACAATTTGATATGGTATTAAATGGTGCGGAAATTTGCAGTGGTGGTTTGCGTAACTATAACCCAGATGTTATGTTGAAATGTTTTGATATTACCGGATATAATGAAGAAATTGTGAAAGAAAAATTCGGTGGTATGTATACTGCGTTCCAATATGGCGCACCACCGCACGGTGGATGCGCGTTTGGTCTGGACAGATTGGTTCAGATTATGTTGGATGAACCAAACCTGCGTCAGGTCGTGATTTTCCCAACAAATCAACGTGGTCAAGACTTGATGATGGGCGCACCAACAAACGTGACAGAAAAACAGTTGCGTGAAGTGCATATCCAAGTGCGCAAGAAAAACTAAAAACATAAACCCGCCATACTGGCGGGTTTATGTTTGGAATTCATACCTGTTGGTAATGATTTTTTTTCGTGTATAATTTCTGGCAAAAAAACAAGAGAGAGAATTTATGCCAGAGGCAATAAATAATTTATGTCAGATATTGTGTCTTAGTCAATATCAGACAAATAAAATAAAAGCGCACTATGACAGGTATAATATTTCACGTCTGCAAAAGCGGGGTGGGGTGTTATATGCACCGTATGCAACACGTGGTATATGGGAATATTTTGCGCGAATTTTGTTTGGAGTGCGTGCAGATTTAATTGCCCCGGATAAAACATTATTACAGGCACAACGTAATATTAAATTCTGCGCAAATGGATATCATTGTGTGCGTGTTGGAAAATATACATATTATGCCGATGCATTGGGTAACAATGTTTCGCGTGAGGAATTTAAACGGCGTTTTAAAAATTAAAATTTATCGTGTGTTCGAACAAATGCACGCATAAATCCAACATCAATATCTTGCATGATTTCAGATAATGAATATTGACGGGTGCCGTCTGGGAATATTCCCAACTGTATTGTTGCAGGTGTTGGTGCCGTGCCACGTAATGTTAAATCAAATTCTGCAGTCATTTGCCCGTTTGATATCGCCAATCCACCAATCGCATCTGTGTGGCGCATTGATAATGTTATTGGTTCTGTGGTGATAAAATTATCACGGTCGTATGTTCCAACAATATGCATGTGTTTTAATTTTGTTTCACCACCACCCAATGCGTCTGCCAGGGCATATTCTGCATTTAGTGTGGTTATGTTTTCGGCAGATGCGTAAAATTTATCAAACGACATGCCGATTAAATATCCGCCTTCGAATGTTAAATCCATATTGCCTGTCATATTATAATATATGTCGTGTGCAATAAATCCATTGGTGGTTAGCGCGATTTCAGCAGTTATAGTTGTGTCGCGTATGTTCAATGGCATATTGTTTGATAATAATTTCCCATTTACAACAAATCGATTTAGTTGAACGAAAATATCATATTTTGTTTTGTCTTGTTCTATGGTTGCTAATAAATTGCCACGTGATAAATCAGATATAGAAAATGTTTGCACATTAGGTTTTAATGCATATACAAAATTTTTGTATTCAATGTTGTTATATATCATTGTATCTGCGGATAATGATATGTTTACAGGCAGATTAAATGGTAATAAAATCGGCGCATTTGTTAAAAATTCTAGTTCTGCAAAGTTATCAAAAAATTCAGGATTTGTAAATGTGTCAATAATAAGTTTGTCTGTATGTAATGTTATGTTGTTGTTTGATACACTGCCACTGAATTCGTGGTTGGCAATTTTAATAACTAAATTAGATATATGGTTGTTATTATAAAAACCGGTAATGATGTATGGCGCATCATTTAATGATTGTAAATCCAGGTTGGGAAACCATTGTTTAAAGCTGACCCCGGTCAGATAAAAATAATTATCATATGCAGATAGTTGCCATTGGCCACTGTGTGGCGTAAATGTCATCATACCGTTGTCCCATTTGATGTCGCCACGGTCTGAATTCATGAATGATGGCAAGAAAGGCAGATTTATATTTAACCACTGTAATGTTTTGTCTTTGGCAAAGTTGTATGATGTTGTAGTATTTTTTTTGTCTACGTTATATGTTCCGCCAATATCTGAAAACGTGAAATCAATTGTGCCGTCATTCCCAAGTTTTTTTAATATATTGGTTGTTTCTGCGGATGTTGGATGTGGTGTGTCAGAGTGTGCAACAATTTTATATTTGCCATCTGATACAGACAGGTGACCCGATATGTCACCGTATGTAAATTTACTGCATTGCCAATCGGTGGGTGTGCCAGAAAATAGGCACATTGTTTGTACGCCATCTATCGGCATTGATATCATAATGTTTTGTGCGCCGTCACGTGTGATTGTGCCGCCTGTGATTGTAATGTCGTCTGCAATAATATTTGTAATTTGGAATTTATTTTCTGTGCGAATTGCGACGGCTTTGAAATGTTTGAATTTAAAATCACCAAATTCGATTTTTCCGTATAAATCCAGATTGTATGTTGTGTTTTGTGCGGGACGGTTTGGATTAAATAAAAATGAAAAGTCAATATCTGCATTGTCAGATACCAGTTGTATAATCGTAGAGCCGTCAGGGGCGCGTTCAATGTTGCCAGAAAAATTATCCGCAACAATATCTGTGAATTTGTATCCGTGTCCACCGTCCCATTCAAAGTTGGCCATCATATGGACGGGTTGATTGATTTTAGGTTCTGAAAATCCCAACCAGTCATTTACGTTATCTGTGTCCAGTGATATTTGGCCACGTGTCGAACCATCAGAATACATTTGACCCGTGATATTTAAATTATTGTTTTTATTTTTTATGTGAAATGTGTCGCCTGAAAATTCAACATCATATTTATGTTCGTCGCTGCGTATTGTGCCGTGAAATGCGCCGTCGGTAAAATCTGCACGGACGATATAGTATTTGCGTCCCAGAAAGTTTATTGTGCTGTTATATATTTCAATGTCATGGTTGAACATTGCAGGCGCCAATTTATCAATTGTGATTTCTGCATCGTATATAACAACCGCGTCATTTAACTTTGCGTTCTTTATATCAAAGACACTGTGGAACGGAATCGAAAACATTACAGACCCAATGCGCGTATTTGGTACGACGACATCATGTGCGACAATTGTCGCACCACCAATCAGACTGAAATGAATATTGCCGTTTAATTTTGCGGGAACATTTGTCTGGGCCAGTATAGATTGTTCGACCATTGGTTTAAAACTGTTTAGGGTAATCATTGGTGGCACAAGTATTATGGCCAATACGATTGCACCAATCAGGCTGAAAATCGTCCAAAAAATTCTGCGTTTATGTCTGGGTTTTAATGCCATTCTCTCTGTCCTTGTAATTTGATTATAATGGATTACAATAATAATTGTGAACAAAAAAATGAAGCGTGCAGAATTTTATCTTGAAAGTGATTATCAGCCCATGGGGGACCAGCCCACGGCCATATCTGAATTGGTCGCAGGTGTTAACGAGGGACGACAAAGCCAGGTTTTGTTGGGTGTTACGGGGTCTGGGAAAACATTTACAATGGCAAATGTTATTGCAGAACTGGGGCGACCAGCACTGATTATGGCGCCAAATAAAATATTGGCGGCGCAATTATATACAGAAATGAAATCCTTCTTTCCGCGCAATCATGTCGAATATTTTGTGTCATACTATGATTATTATCAGCCTGAGGCATATATGCCGACAACAGATACGTATATCGATAAAGACGCGTCAATAAATGAACAATTGGATCGTATGCGGCACAGTGCAACACGCGCAATGTTAGAAGAACGTGATGTCATAGTGGTGTCGTCTGTGTCGTCTATTTATGGTATGGGGTCGCCAGAACAATATGCCGGCATGAAATTGGTTTTAAATGCAGGTGACAATATGTCAATGCGTGATGTAATGCGTGCGTTGGTGGATATTCAATATAAAAGAAATGACACCGCATTTGAACGTGGGGATTTTCGTGTGCGTGGTGATACGTTGGATATATTCCCGTCACATTCCCAAGACCGTGGGTGGAAGTTGTCTTTTTGGGGTGATGAAATCGAAGAGATTTGGGAGTTTGATACACTGACAGGCGCAAAGTTACAAAAACTGGACCGGGTGGCGGTGTACCCAAATACGCACTATGCAACACCGATGCCCAGTGTGTTACAGGCACTGACACAAATTCGGGCGGATTTAAAAGAAAGGTTGGCGTATTTTCACGATAATATGAAATATGTCGAAGAACAACGTTTGCGGGAACGTGTAAACTTTGATATCGAAATGATGGAAAGCACAGGTACGTGTCGTGGTGTGGAAAATTATTCACGATATTTGTCTGGACGTCTGCCGGGACAGCCGCCGCCAACATTGTTTGAATATTTGCCAAAAGATGCAGTGTTGTTTATTGATGAAAGTCATGTGACCGTGCCACAAATCGGCGCAATGAGTCGCGGTGACAGGGCGCGAAAAGAAACACTGTCACAGTACGGATTTCGTTTGCCGGCATGTATTGATAACAGACCGTTGACTTTTGATGAGTGGGATGCATTGCGCCCACAGACGATATTTGTATCTGCGACACCGGCAGATTGGGAATTAAATCAGGCGGGTGGAATTGTATCCGAACAGGTTATTCGACCCACGGGTTTATTAGACCCGATATGCGAAGTGCGCCCAACCCAGCACCAGGTTGATGATTTGTTGGATACGGTTAAAAATGTTTCTGGACGCGTGTTGGTGACAACTTTGACCAAGAAAATGGCAGAACAATTAACAGATTATCTGAACGAAAACGGTTGCAAAGCCAAGTATTTGCACAGTGATATTGAAACGTTGGAACGTATTGATTTGTTGCGCGATTTGCGTTTGGGTAAATTTGATGTCTTGGTCGGTATCAATTTGTTGCGCGAAGGTTTGGATGTGCCGGAATGTGAATTGGTGGCGATTATGGATGCAGATAAAGAAGGCTTCTTGCGTTCGACACGGTCGTTGATTCAGACGATTGGTCGTGCGGCGCGTAATGCAAATGGGCGTGTAATATTATATGCAGATAAGATTACAGAATCTATGCGGGCGGCATTGGATGAAACAGAACGTCGTCGTGCAAAACAGATGGCATATAATGCCGAACACGGTATTACACCAAAAACGGTGTCCAAGGCGGTCTTTGCCGAAGTGGGCGATGTGCAAGAAAAAACTGACAAGGCGCGTAAATTTGTGTATGATAAATCAGGTGGCGTTATGGATGCGCCATCAATCCGTCGCGAGATAAAAAAGTTAACACAACAGATGCATCGTGCGGCCGAAGATTTGGAATTTGAGCATGCGGCCGAATTGCGCGATGCAATCCATAAACTGGAAGATGATTTGTTATTGGTGGAGTAGGGTATGAAGGAATATATTCTTGAAAATGTTGATGAAACACGTGCGTGGGCACGCGATTTTGCACGGACATTAAATGCGCCGTGTGTGGTGGCGTTGCATGGTGATTTGGGTATGGGAAAATCTGAAATTGCGCGCACTGTGATTCAAACGTTACGTGGGGCGGATACCGTGGTCCCCAGTCCGACATTTACAATTGTGCAATCGTATGATGGGATTTCTCATTTTGATTTGTATCGTGTCGAAGATGCATCTGAGCTGGCTGAAATTGGTTTGGAACACGCAATGGCAAATGATATTACATTGATTGAATGGCCTGAAATTGCATCTGATATGTTGCCAGGAAATACATTGCATGTATACATTGAATCCAGTGGAAACGGTCGGAGAATAACTATTAAATGATTTTGGGAAAAGGTGCCCGTGGAATTGTTGTGTGGTGTGTGTTATGTTTAATGTGCGTTACAAAAACGCAATAACGATGCAGGCACTGAAAAAAAGCATGGACTTACAAAGCCCTGAACCCACATCCCTAAGGTGCGCTGTTGATTAAAACACCGGCATGTGCCGGTGTTTTTTGTTTCGTTTACGGGGACCTTTTTATGCCGCAGCGGTAAATACTTTTTGAACGTCGTCGTTGTCGTCCAATGCATCAACCAATTTTTCGATTTTCGCATATGCTTCGTCGTCTAAATCCATTGGCATGTTTGGTAACCATGTCAATTCGGCTTGTTCTGGTTCGCCCAAAATGTCCGCCAAGTATTTTTGTGCGTTGATAAAATCTTCGGGTTTTGTTGTGATGATAAATCCTTCTTCGGATGTTTCCAGATTGTCTGCGTTGGCATCCATAATGATTTCCATCATTTCATCTTCGGTTTTGCCGATTGATGCCGGGTACATGATTTGGCCCGCGCGTGTAAACATAAATACAACAGAACCTTCTTCGCCCATGTTGCCACCGTTTTTCGCAAAGATATTGCGAATTTCTGGCACAGTACGACGTGGATTGTCTGTCAGTGCTTCGACAATAACAGGAACCGCGCCAGGGCCATAGCCTTCGTAACGTACGGATTCATAGTTTTCTGTGTTCGCACCAGATGCCTTGTCGATTGCGCGTTTGATATTATCGTTTGGCATTGAATTTTTGCGGGCTGTCAAAATAGCCAAGCGAAGGCGTGGGTTGTTGTCCGGATTTTTATCACCCAATTTGGCCGCCATTGTGATTTCGCGTGCCAATTTTGTGAACAAACCACTGCGTGCGGCGTCGGCAGCGCCTTTTTTATGTTGAATATTATGCCATTTACTGTGTCCACTCATATTTGACCTTTTTATTTATTTAGATTAAAATTACTCCAAAAGGATAACAAATGATTGGAAAATTGCAAGGCATAGTTGATTATATTGGTGATGGTTTTGTTATTTTGTTAACAAATGGGGTGGGGTACAAGGTTTTTACCCCAGAATATTTAACGCATAAATCTACGGTAGAGTTGTGGATTGAAACGGTTGTACGTGAAGATTCAATTCGACTGTTCGGATTTTCGACATTAAATGCCCAGAATCTGTTTAATATGTTGACGACGGTATCTGGGGTGGGGCCAAAGGTGGCTTTGGCAATTATGGGGACGATTAATACGGATACATTAATGTCCGCAATTGCAACGGGTGATGCCAAGACAATCGCAACAGCGCCTGGGGTTGGAAAAAAAGTCGCAGAAAAAATTATTGTGGAATTAAAAAATAAAATAGGTGGCGTGTCTGCAACACTGTTTGCACCAGATACGGGCAGTGACGTTGAGGGCACATCGGCATTGCCCGATTTGTTGATGGCGTTAGAGGCATTGGGGTATCGTCGACTGGATATAATAGAAATGGCGCAAAAGTTAGTTAACGCAAATCCAGGGGCCGATGTGTCGCGCCTGGTGCCGATGGCGTTGAAGGAAATAAGTGCAGGGAAATAAAACCGCCCCAGTTGGGGCGATTTTTATTCGCCAACAAATCCGCCGGTTTGCATATTCCACAATTTGCGGTATGTGCCGTTCAGGCGCAATAATTGCGTGTGCGTACCACTTTGGACAATGCGCCCTTTGTCCAGTACGATAATTCTGTCCATGTTTCGCAATGTAGACAATCTGTGCGCGATGGCAATGGTTGTTTTGCCGCGCATTACGGTTTTTAATGATTTCTGAATCAGGACTTCGTTTTCAGAATCTAATGCGGATGTCGCTTCGTCCAGAATCAGAATAGGGGCGTCTTTTAGTATTGCACGCGCAATTGCAATGCGTTGTCTTTGCCCACCCGACAGTTTAACACCACGATTGCCGACCAGTGTGTCATATCCGTTTGGCAGACCAGTGATGAATTCGTGAATGTTTGCCTTTTTAGCAGCGTTGATAACATCTTGTTTGCTGGCGTTCGGACGCGCATAACGAATGTTTTCCATTAATGAACGATTAAACAGAACGGCTTCTTGGGGAACAAAAGATATATGTTTGTGCAAAGAATCCTGTTTAACATCACGGATATCTGTGTTGTCTATTTTTATTGTGCCTGATTTAACGTCGTATGCACGCAGAATTAAATTAACCAGTGTTGTTTTGCCGGCCCCAGATAGTCCAACAACACCAATCTTTTCGTGTGGTTTAACCGACAGATTAAAATGTTTGATAATATCATTTTTGCCATAGTTAAACGATACGTCATCAAAATCAATTTGCCCCATAACCTTTTTCAATGTTTTGGCGTGTGGCGCATCAACAATTGAACATGGTTGAATAATGTCATTATATGCATGAACGGATTTCGCTTTGTTTTCACTATAAGCGACCAGCACACTAACCAAAGAATCAAAATGACTGGCAATTGAACGACCTGCAACAAACACAAACATACCGTCTGCCAACGCCATTGTGCCATCTTTGATAAAGACCCAACACATCAACACCAATGCAAAAGATATTCCAAACCATAATGCCATCGCTGGTCTATCTTGGATAATACGCAACCGCCCAATTTTATGTTCTATCTTGATTTGTTCGGCCTGTTGATTCCAGATATATTTATTTTCATATTCCACATTACCAAACAATTTTGCAGTCATCGCATTCCCCAGACTGTCTGTGCGCATACCTGAAATCCTAGAACTAATATCTTGTAATATTTTCTGTTGCGCATTTATTTTGCGTTGCCATATAAATCGCCACCCAGTACGCAAAACCGCCCCAATTGCAATTACAACTGCAAACCAAAAATTTTCTAAAAAAATCCCCACAGACAGCAGCAACATACCAACCGAAAAATTTATAACATCGGTATAAAATTCTAATGTCATCTTATTCAAATTACCGGCAACCGCAGAAATTTGACTTGTTACCTGCCCTGCAGGACGATTGATAAAAAAATCAGTATCGTTTTTATATACGCGTTTATACAATGCAAAACTGGTATATCGCGCAACGATTGGTCGCCAATGCAAATTCATATATTGCCGTACAGCCACAATCGCAAATATCGCCAAATACAAACCTGCAATCCACAGCAGTTTTTCATTCCAGGCACCTTGTGCGGCACTCTCAAAAATCTGTACCGCCCATTTATTTGTATATGGAAACATAACCCTATCTAACAAAAAGCCAGATATTATTGCAATTCCCACAACACTGTAAAACAATGGGAAACGGCGTATCACCGACCAATAAAATCCAAATACTGTTATTGGAAAATCTGGTTTTGGTGATTTATTCTGCGTTTGCTTTGATTTATGGATGAATTTACGAATCATTTTGCCCCCTTTTTTTGTTGAACGGTGCATTATTTACTAAAATCAACACACTATTTCAATAGTGTTTTGACAAAAATTGACAAATAAATAGATTGACTTTTCTCTCTTTTTGATTATACTGATTGTATCATAAATCGATTGGCAACAAAAGTTATATTCTTAAAGTATTCCCAAAATATGAACAACAATGATACGATTTTTGCATTATCAAGTGGACATGGTAAATCCGGGGTGGCGGTAATTCGTATTTCTGGGGAAAATTTGCGTGATGTGTTTGTGCGTATGGTAAACAGGCCAAATATTGATGGCCGTCATGCATATTTTGTAAATCTGTGTGATGGGGCAGGTAATTTAATTGACCAATGTTTGGCATTATATTTTGGTGCACCAAATTCATTTACAGGCCAAGATGTTATTGAATTGCACACGCATGGTGCGCCGGCTGTTATAAATAAAGTTTTTGAATATTTGTCGTCTTTGGGTATGCGTATGGCGACCCCTGGGGAATTTTCCAGACGTGCGTTCTATAACAATAAAATGGATTTGGCGGATGTTGATGGGTTGGCAGCATTATTAGATGCCCAGACGGATAAACAGCGTCAACATGCGTTGCGTTCGATGATGGGCGGGGACAGTGATATATATAATGCATGGCGTACGTCTATGGTTGAAATATCGGCGTATGCGGCGGCGATGTTGGATTATAATGCAGATGATTTACCGGCAAATATTGGGGAAACTGTACGATGCGGTGCACAAAAATTATATGATGAAATTGACGGTGCGTTAAATTCTTATCGGGTGGCGCGTGCAATTCGTGGTGGGATTAATGTGGTGTTGGTGGGTGAAACCAATGTTGGAAAATCGTCAATCTTTAATTATTTGGCGGGGACAAATCGTGCAATTGTGTCTGATATTGCCGGGACAACGCGCGATGTTGTGTCGATAAATTTAGATATTGATGGGTATATGGTAAATCTGTCTGATACTGCAGGATTGCGCGAAACAGATGATAAAATAGAATCCATTGGTATTGAACGCACAAAATCTGAAATAGAAAACGCAGATATTATAATTCGGGTCTATACGCCGGATTCTGTGGAACACAACAAAGTTTCCGATAATGAAATCGTTGTTATAAATAAATCAGATACAATTGCAAAACGTAATGTAAATGGGGTGATTTATACGTCTGCCCAGACGGGTGATGGGATGGATGATTTAATGTGTGCGTTGCGCGCCAAGATTGCGTTGATTATGGCAGGCGCGGAAAATACACTGACGATAAATGCACGAACCAAGGAACTGTTGGGCGCTGCGCGTGATGAATTGGCATGTGCGTTGGGCGCGGGGGAAAATTATGATATATTTGCAGAACATACCCGACGTGCCGCAGATGCGATTGGTAAAATATTAGGTACCATTACTGCGACCGAGGTTTTAGATATGACGTTTGGACAATTATGTCTGGGTAAATAAAAATCCCGCCGATTGGCGGGGTTCTTTGTTTGCGTAACAAAGAAAGGAGTGGGAGTTTTTTATTTTGCCTGTTTCTGTTCGTATAACTGGGCAAAGTCAACCGGTTGCATTGCAAAGGTTGGGAACCCAGATTCAGATGTCAGGCGTGTAATCAATGCGCGTACTGCTGGGAACAGCAATGTTGGTACATCAATCAACAATGTGCGTTTCTTTGCTTCTTCGTCTTTTTCTTCTTCCATTTGGACCAGACCAGAATAAGTGGATTCAATCAAAAAGATTGATTTTGCGTCTTTTTCCAGTTTAGAGTGCACTTTGGTAATCAAATCGACCATAAACAAGTTGTTTTCAGCGCCTTTGATTTGAATATCGATGTTTATTTCAAGTTTTGCCTGGCCGTTATCGTTCTTGAAGAATAATTCTGGAACGTTTGGGCTTTCAAAAGAAATGTCTTTTAAGAACTGGGAAATAATATTAAATTTTGACATTGCGTTTTCTCCTTTTTTTTACGCATCGTTTTATGCTAATATAACATTATAAAATAATTTTACAAGTGGGGGACGCGGGAAAAATGTCGTTTATTGATAAAAAAATGGTCTTTCGTGGGATTTGTGCGGTGTTGTCGGCGTTTGTGCTGGCATCGTGTGATGTTTCAACACCAACGCACCAGGGGGATAATTCAGTGATTCCATCTAATCTGCGCAGGGTTTCATATGCTGAATTGCCTGGTTGGCGTGATGATGATGTGCGATACGCATTACAGGCGTCTCGTAATACTTGCAAGGCAAAGTTGCAGTATGTTGGACGCGTAATCCCAGATAGGGAACTGGTCGCAGAAAAGTGCAGTATGCTGCCGTCTGCGTCGGCTGATGTCGCAACGGTTCGTGCGTGGTTTGAATCAAATTTCCAACCGTACAAGGTTTATAATGATAATGGTGGTACCCGTGGGACATATACTGGGTATTATTCGCCGATTATCCCAGCGTGTCGTAAACAGACCGCGCAGTGTAATGAACCGCTGATGGGGATACCAACAGATGGACGCAACTATAAAGGGGTTGCGAAAAAAGATATTGTTGAAAAGAAAATAGGACGCGTGCTGTACTGGGCGAATATTGTTGATGTGCAAAATATACAAATCCAAGGTTCTGGTAATTTGCGCTTGGAAGATGGTACAGATGTGAAACTAAACTTTGCCGCGGTTAATGATATGCCGTTCAAATCAATTGGCGAAGAATTGCGTAATCGTGGA
>JAZNAO010000018.1:0-7476 GCA_045586565.1 Candidatus Enterousia sp.
CGCCAGACAAGAGCAACTGATATTATTTCTTTTGGCGACGTGATTTATTGCAGCCCACAGTGCATTATGATAACAGGTCATAGATTCTTTCTCCCTTTTTTTTGCGGATAAAACATGTAACGACCATTGTGAATAAAAACACATATCCATACCACAGGTTTATATTCCTAAGCCGATATTTAACAATAAAAAAAATGCGCCCTTGTATCATATCATAGGGCGCAAAAAAATGAAAAACTGTTATATTTTTACTACATACTTTTCAATTTATCTAATGCAGAAGCGATAATCGCCTGTCTTTGTTGTTCTGCATTTTGACGCGCTGTCAACGCGCTTGCTTTTTCTTTGTTGGCTTTCACTTTTTTATGCGCTGATTCTGCCTTTTGTTTTGCCTTGTCATAGGTTTCACGGCTTTTTGTAAGAAATGCATGAAAAAAATCGGCACGAATTTCTTGCAACTTTTCAGCGGTGCTTTGTGAGCCAAACCCGGGATAAGAACAATCCAAAGTACAAATTACATGCCCTGTCTTATCTGTAACCTTGATTGTATTTTTGACCATTTCAAAGGCAATATCGATACTATCCAACGTATATATTTCTGTATTTTCATGATAACGTTGAGTAATAACTGTTGATTTTTTTAGTTTATTAAATAAATTATCGAATAATTTTGTCAGCAATCTGTATTCTTTATTGAACCATAACATTATGCATATCCTTTTGGTCTGATTACGTATAATTATATATATCCAAAGAGAAAGATTCAATTAAAAAACATCCAAAAGCCATCATTTCAAAGCAAAAATCCGACACCACATTTTTACTGAAATTTATTGCAGAATTTGGATATGTTTGTCCCGAATTTGGACCATTTTTATATTTTTGCACCCGTTTGTGATTTTTTTGCTTGCGTTACGCGCCCAGATATGTATAATTGGCTGGCATTGCCGGTTTAGCTCAGCTGGTAGAGCGGCTGATTTGTAATCAGTAGGTCGTTGGTTCAAGTCCGACAACCGGCACCAGTTTCAAAACGCACCATTTGGTGCGTTTTTTCGTTGGGTTTCTTTGCCCTGTTGGGTTTTGTGTCGGGGCGTGCAATTCCAACCCAATCCCGCCCCATGCGCCCAAATCACCAAAAACTGTGATGCAAAGTGTGATGCAGTGTGGTATAATTCTTGGTAAATAAAGGAATAAAATCATGACAAAAACACTTTATCATGGGTCTATGAAAGAAAAAAATGAGGGAGTTGTACTGCCGTTTCCTGGAAATATTTGCGGTGCTGTCCCTGGACAAAGAGAAGATGTAACCGCAGTATTCGCAACAACAAAATCCAAGGCAACTGTATATGCTGCACGCCATCTTATAATGGGCGAACACGGAAACTGCACATTGCGTGGCACAAAAAATACCCTGTTTACAACAACAGTTAATCCGAATATTTCCGGTAAAATATATCTTTATGAGGTGGATTCTGAGGGTTTTATTCTGGATCAAGATGAAGAATATTATTGCCCGACAGAAAAAAAGATTCTAAGAACAATAACACTGGATGTCAGAGAAGAAATCAGAAAAGGAAATATAAAAATATATGTTCCGAAGGCTAATATAGATTTTTCAAAATTATCAGATCAAGAACGTGACAAGTTGTTCATTAAATTGAAACAAGATATTAACAATTGGCGCCCATATATCCCGGCAGACATTGATATGACCACAATACTTGCAAACCAAGGTCCAGACAGATAGGAAAACTGTAAGGCATTGCGATAAGTTCCCTGTAGCAAGGTGACAATCTTGCCGATTTTCGAAATAAAAAACACTGTAATTTTATGACAGAACATTTAATATTTGGAAACATTTTTTCTTTATTATCGGCAATTTGTATTGCTGTATCTGTTTTAGAGAAAAATAAAAAAGATTTGATTTGGTGGCAAATAATAGATGTTATATTTTGTATTTTTTCAAATATTGCACTTTATGCTTACGCGGCATTATCAACAAACTCTATTGCACTGGCGCGAAATATTTTGGCCTATAACAATAAACTAACCAAAAATATGACTTGTATTTTTTTCATTTTGTGCATAATTGTTGGTTATACTGTAAACAATCGCGGTTTTATCGGGACTCTTCCTGTTATAGCATCGGCCAGTTATACTATTTTTATGTTTACAACCAAAAATGAACAACAAATGCGGTGGGCATTGATTTCAAATTTAAGTTTATGGTCTATACATGATATATATATACAAGCATATCCAACTGCCTTTATGGATATGATATTAGTCGTCTGGACTTTTATTAAAATTTTTCAATGTCACTTTCATAAAAGAGTACTATAAAAAGCCAATTGCCCATGCTACAATTTGTGGGAAATAAGGGAAATTATTATAGACCAGAAAACGATTATTGAAAAAATCAATACAGTATTAACCAAAGTGCATGAACATTTTGACAAAGCGGATAATCAACCTGTCCCCGCACAATACCAAACCAACAAAAAAGAAGCACGACATTGGTGGCTAAATGAATATCGCACAAAAACAGGAAATAAAGACATAAATGCGAGACATGTTTACTTTTTCTAAGAGCCAAGAAACACACGAATAAATCGTTTAAAACTGTGATGCAAAGTGTGATGCGATGTGGTATAATTTGTAGGAAAATAAAGGAATAAAATCATGAACCCAATTATTGGTGAATTTCTGGGCTATGCGTGTGGTTTTTGTACAACAATCGCATTTTTGCCCCAAACGATAAAATCAATCAGAACACGAAATGTATCCGGTCTTTCTTGGCTGACATACACCATATATTGCATTGGCTGTGCATTATGGATGTTATATGGGGGGTATTTGAATTCGTTCCAGATGGTATTGTTTAATGGTATTACATTATTACTGAACGGAATTATATTGCACTTGATTATAGTGAACAAGGTAAACAAACAATGAAACGGCAATTTTACTTTTTCAGACACGGCCAAACAAACGAAAACAAAGCCGGCGCGACATACGGCAATCGAGTTGAAGCATATTTGACCCCGGACGGTATTGCCCAGGCCGAGAAATTAGGACAATATTTATCAGATAAAAACATTGAAATTGTCTATTCCAGTCCACTGCGCCGCGCCATTGAAACAGCGAAAATCGCAATCAATAATCCCGACATTGAAATCATCACAGATGACCGATTGATTGAAACGACATTTGGATTCTGGTACGGCGATGGGGATGAAATTCAAAAAAGAATCAACGATAATTTCAATCGCATTAAATCTTGTTTGGACGACATTATCGCAAATGACAGCCACACAAATATCGCAATCGCATCGCATGGTGGGGTCACACGTGCATTGTGCTTTGCATGCGGTCAAAAAATCGGTACAATTAAAAACTGTCAATGTTTTCATTTTGCGCTGGACGGCGACAAGTGGGAATTTATTGAAGAATTTGATACCGGCATAATCGTTCATAACAAATCAGACATGCCAAAATAAAAGGACACAAAAATGAAATATGTTAAAGACGGTGTGGAATGTAAAACCCAAGAATTGAGCATGCTGGAAACACTGCAAGAACTGGAAGATGTGGTTCATATTGCAAAAATGCTGTGTCGCGGTATTTATAAAGATGGCGGCATGCCGGATTCTGCGCGGGGCGATGCCAAATACGCCCGCACTAATCTGGACGAGGCAGAAGAATATATATCTTTCCTGCGCAATAAAATCCAAATCGCATTGGGACACGTGCCAACCGAAATTCAAAAACAGAAATACCTGTAATAAACCGCCCAGATGGGCGGTTGTTTAATACATGTACAAACTGCTATTTGTACTTTTTTAACATCCAGTAATAACCGCCACTGATGAATATATTGCACAATATTAGTGCGATAATAGCAAAATAAACAGATAACATATCCGCAATAATACCAACAATCCAATACACAACCGCAGACAAAATGCCACCCAACAATGCAACAATTGACCCCATTGTTGCGCGTTGCTTTGGCGATAGTTCTTTCTGCAACAATGCAGACTCGGCGGTTGATGATGTTCCATACAATATATTTACACACGATTGTATAAATGGTGTGGCAACATTATTTAATATAACCGCTGTCAATTTTATAACTGTCATTCCAATTGTGGATGCAACCAATATTCTATAAAATCCAAACTTGCGGAAATATGGCGCAATTGAATAACTGACTGCACCACATGTTTGTTTGACCAATCGCGCAATATTTACAGCCCATGTGGGAATAAGGGTATTAAAATACGCCCCCTCTAAACGATGTGAAGTAAAACTGATACCACGGTTCAACATTTGTATTGTTGCCAATATACGCAATTTTTTGTTTTTTATAAATGCTTTTATTGCTGTTATAAAGTGCTGTAATGACGTTGGGTCATCTTGGGTATGTTTATTTGGTTCAATCAGTTGTACTGTTATCAAAATTCGCCCGACACTTATCGACGCCGACACCCATGACAACACAGTCAATGAATAAAAATATGTGACCAATGCCGCAATCAACGCACCAAGCCCCATACCAATTTGACCGAAGGTTTTACTGCGCGCATAAAGAATATCGTATTTATCACTTTTGCGCAATTCTTCCATCGTTTCGTACATCATCGCATCATCTGTCCCAGAAGCAAACGCATCCGCAACCGCCCATATTACACCACCCAAGATTAGCAGATACTTATACCCAAATGTCCCTGCAACAGAAAACAATATAAAGGCAAGAGTCGTTATTACTGATGATAATATCATGGTTTTTCTGCGACCTATTCGGTCTGAGATGATACCGGTTGGAACCTCTGCAATACTTTGAACGATATTCGCAATAGAAAACACACCCAATGCAAATGCATACGAACCAGAAATTTTCTGAAAATAAACAATTGCCAATACAGACAACGGCCACATATCTGCCAATAAGTAATACAGTTTAAACAATAAAATATTTTTACGAATTTTCATATTCGGAATTTTATCATATTTCATATATATTTGTCCATGCGTTGTTATTTGCACCACAACAAATACCGCCCGTGTGGGCAATTTGTTATTTCGATATAATACCCCGGGGCACAGTCCGGGGTATTATTTATCACACCATTGATAACAATTTTTGAATATTACGTTCTGGTGATTTGTTATATTCCAAATCCTCTTTGATATTGCACAGCATATTTGTCACAGACTGAAACAATTGTCGTTCCATGAAATATGGGTCGTTCACAGAACCGTATCCTGCCATCAATTGTTTTATGCCGTCACCATAATAATAATGCATGTCGCGTGATGGTTCGGCATATCCAGCTTCGCCAAAGTCAATCAAACCGACAATTCTCTGACTGTTCGCGTCAAACATCATATTTGAAAAGTGCATATCACAATGTGTTAACACGGGCAAAACAGGGAACTGTTCGGACAGTTCTTTATACCTTTCGCGCACAGCCAATATTTTGGTCTTTTGCGCGGTTGTAAATAATTTTTGGACAGTTGATGGAAAGTATTCATCAAACACACCCAACGATTCTGTATATTTCAGTGGTTCTTTGCCAAACCATGAACAATCATGCCCTAGGTCGTGCAATTCGCGCATAATTTTGCCGATTTGCCCCAGGATTTTTGCCTTGGTAACCCCGTCAAAAGAATCGTGCATTTCTTGGGTATACACAACCCCTGGCACCAATGTTTCGCCAATAATACGACGTCCATGTTTGTCGGTGCCCCAGTATAAAACCTGTGGAATACGAAAACTCAATTTCCCTTTTAAAAAATTCAATACTCTGACTTCTTTATCTGGTTGATTATATTTTGCGTTTTCTTTGATTGGTATTCTAAATACGACATCATCGTTCACCAGCACGGCGTTGACATTTCGTCCTGTGCCGATTAGTTGTACCGATTTTATTTTTATTTCTGGAAATGTATCATTGATAATTTCCATTGCTTCTTCTGTTGTCATTTTTTTATTCCTGTTTTTTATATTGCAAAACATCCCCAGAAATTCATCTGAATTTACTGGTTGTTATGCAACACCTATTATTGCGTTGTTTATATTGATTGAGAATTTTGCGGCGGGTCCAATGCAATTGCACTATACGGACACGACAATTATTTATGATAATACCCCAGAAGTCAAGATATAACCTTAAATTCGTTTAATTCCAACAAATCAGTTTCTTGAAAATTCGGATAATGTTTGTTAAAAAATTCAATGTGGACTTTACGCCAGTATGCCAAGGACAAATCACCTTCACCTTCTATGTGTGCCCACGTATCATCGATATCGCAAAAACGACATTTTCGAACAGCGGTTATTTGAATTTTAATTGTTTCTCCTTGGCTGTTGTATATTTCTTCGATTGTGCCAACAGTTGCCATATTTTTATTGCCTGTATGTCGACTGCACGTCCCATGCTTGCGACCATTACGCACCAGTTCAAACAATTCATCATCGTCAAATGTCCAACGTTTATCCATATTTTTTGACCTGCCTTATATCCTTATCAACTTCCCAAATCTTGCCATCGTTTTCGGTGTAAAATTCTATTCTGCCATCAAATGACTTGATAATACTAACATCCGTTAAACCGTCTTTTCTTAAATTGTCTTGCAACAGATAGAATTTGCCATAATCCTTGGCAACTTGCAACAAGTCAGATTTTCTGTATACCTCTTCCCCTGAAACAAGTTTGTCGGGATATATTGCATCTGATGTATTATTATGCGGATAGATTGATATGCCATCCAGATTTAAACCTGATTCAATATGAAAATCTGGAAATTCTTCACTGCATGGGGTGATAATTATGTATTTAGACATCATCATGGCTCCTGCACTAAAACCCAACATAACGCCATTAAAATTTTTCAATTCATCCATAATGTCCAGACTTTCACAAAGTTCTTTTTGTTTGAATGGGTCACCGCCCATCAGCATCACAAAATTTGCATTTTTTATCAATCTTTTTGCTTCGTCTGCAGATACCCCAGGGGTAATAATATGCACAGATTCAAATTCAATACCTGCGTTCTTGAAATGTTTGGTAAAGTGTGGAATGTATTTAGAACACGCTTTCTCAATTTTACTTACACCACCTGGAATATACACAATACTTTTTGTATCTTGTAACTCAGTTCTAATCATGTCACCTAAGCCATGCCCAAAAACATTGTCAATGTCAAAACCGCTACAATAATATCTTGTCATCATGTGTTCCTGATATACTTTAATTTTATTATGAACTTAGCATAAATATGTGGGATTTCAAGTTGTTGCGGAAAATTTCGCGACATTGTGGCATTATTAAAATATATTAGTCTACTTTGTATATCTTTTTCTGCATATTGAACAGATTTTTCAATGTTTATTACAATGGTATTTTGCAATGATTGGATTTGTCGACAATGACAAATCAATTCGAAAAAATAAGGAGCAAAAAGTGAGAG
>JAZNAO010000019.1:0-31418 GCA_045586565.1 Candidatus Enterousia sp.
ATATGTGCCCTTTTCATCGGTAAAATATGTGTCGGGTTCAACATAGCAATCCGTCATCGATTCCGCAACGGTATTAAATCTTATCGTCCCGTCACTTTGTTCCGACCATGTCGGCGTGTCTGATACACCACCTGTCGGACACGGGGTGCATGATGCACCATCGCCATAATATCCACCACCACATGCCGTCAATGTGGTGACATCATCCGCACACATACCCGCATTACATGCAGTGTATGATAATGTATACAGCCCATTGGTATTTGCATATGATATTTCCCCACAATCAGATATCGCCACGCACGGCGTTCCCGCCGGTATCAAACAATATTCCCCAGATGTATCATCCGAACAATTTGGAACATCGGTGATATCAACAAAACCTTCGCCACACGATACATTATATGGCACAGTATAAAAACCATCGGGACATGTATCGCCATCCAATCTGCTATGTACTATTAAACTTTCTATATGTTCACTATCACTCATATTCGCACACTGTTCATATGCCGAACTAAATGTAAAGGGCCCCGTTATCAAAGTTATCGTAGCAGCAAAAGGAATATCAACTCCACATTGACAAATCCTGTCATTAATCAACTCTTCGCAAGCAGCACTGCCGCCAGAATACACAACATCCTTATATGTTACCGACCAGGAATCCGCAGTATAATTGTAATAACTCAAATAAAGACGTAGAACATTCTCTGGAGTTCGCGCACATTTTGTCACCGTATCAACCGACACACATTCAGCATGCGCTGACACACCAAACAGTAAAATTGATAAAAAGACAATAAATTTTCCCATAAAAAAACCACCTTTAATACAAAAGTGGTTGGAGGTTAGAAACTATTATTTGCGGAAAATAGCGGGCTTATTTTGATATATCACCCCCTCCAACCGAACATTGGTTGGAGGTATTTTATGTCCCCACAGACACCGCAAATATTCAGGGTTTCTACGCCCAGCCGGCCACTTTTGCCAGTCGCAACTATTTTATCACATATTCCATATCGTTGCAAATATTTCGATAAATAAAAGTTTATTTAAGTAAACTGACACACCTTTATCATTGCGCGCGCAGCGCGGTATTCCTGTCACATGTTTCCTGTCTCATGTCCCAAATAAAATCCCGCAAATGCGGGATTTTATTTCAATTCCAACATCAATCCGCAATGGTCGGTCGGCTTTTCGGCCAATCGCGGTTCCAGGTCAATCTCGCAATTTTTTATCATCGATGCGGCAACCTTATTACACAAGAAATAATCCAATCGCAAACCTTGCCTGTTACCAACTGTATCACGTCCACGATAACCATACCATGTGTAATCAACCGTATCCGGATGTAATGTGCGCCACGCATCAACCCAACCTGCATCCAACCATTGATTCATTATTTCACGTGCCGCCGGTGCAGAAATTGCGATACCTTCGTAATTTTTTGGATTCCATATATCCCTGTCTTCGATTGCAACATTAAAGTCCCCTGCGATAACCACAGGTTCTGGGGAGTTTAAATATCCTGCAATATAATCTGTAAATGCACGCATCCACTCTAACTTATACGGGAATTTCGGTGATGTGACTGTATCGCCATTTGGCATATACACATTAATCAGGCGTACACGTCCATCAACCACACATTCCAAGAAACGCGCATGCGTATCTGCATACGTCGGCAACCCCAACGTCACATCTTCGATTGAATATTTTGAAAAAGTCGCAACCCCGTTCCAAGATTTTTGCCCGAACACCTTTACATTATATCCAAATTCATCAAACAGCATATGTGGAAAGTTTGCATTTTCTACTTTTATTTCCTGAACCAAGATTGTGTCATATTCACCTTTACGCAGGATTTCCAGGAAACTTTCAACATGTGCGCGAATAGAATTGATATTTAACGTCAGAATTTTCATATTTGCTTTCCTTTAATTCATTAAGTATAATAACGATTGTCCAATATAAAAACAACAAGGAATTTAATAACATGAATATGTATCAGTTACTGGAACGCAGCGCACAAACATGGCCGGATAACTTATATCTGGTACGCGAAGGCGTCACATACAAAGAATTTTTAAACTTGGTCAAGGCACGCGCCACGTCTTTGGACAAAGCGGGCGTAAAGAAAGGTGATGTTGTTGGTATCTTGTCTCACAATATTCCTGAATTTCCAATCACATTATTTGCGATTTGGTATTTGGGCGGTACAGTATTGTTGTTGGATACAAATCTGACACCATTTGAATATGACAACATGACCACAACAACAAATTGCAAATTGGTATGTGCAGAAAAATCTTTTGTTTATAAAACAACAAACTTTAAATTCTATGACATTACCAAAAAAGATGGCAAGGCAAATCCAGATTTAAAACCTGCATCGGTCGGTTCTTTGGATATTGCAACAATGTCGTTTACATCTGGGTCAACAGGCACACCAAAGGTTGTACCATTAACCCACTTTAACATTGTCGAATGTACAAATTCATTGGATTCAATGGCAGAATGGATCAAAGAAGGCGATATCTTGTACGGTTTCTTACCAATGTATCACGTATTTGGTTTTGCGGTTGAAATTTTGGCAACCACCCACTTTGGTGCGGGCATGTTGTTACAGCCAACTGTTAATCCAAAAGAAATCATGGCAGACTTTAAAAAATTCCGTCCCCAGGTTATACCTGCGGTTCCACGCCTGTGGGAAGTTTTCCGCAACAAAATCATTGATAACGTCAAGGCCCAAAAGAAATGGTGGTTGGTATCATTTATTTTGAAATACGGCAAAACACTAAACAAAATCGGCCTGGGCGCATTGGTACGCAAAGTACAAAAACCAATTCTGGATGTATTCGGCGGTCGTGCACGTTTACTGATTGCAGGCGGTGCCGCAACCAAGCCAGAGGTTGAAACATTCTATGAACGTTTGGGATTAACCTTTATCCAGGGTTACGGTTTAACAGAAACAGTTGGTCCAATCTGTATTTCTAAACCAACCAAGAAACGTTTACCATTTGCGTTTGGTGGTCCAACACTGAACAACGAATGCGAAATTCGTGATAAAAACGAAGACGGCGTTGGTGTTCTGTGGTTACGTGGTCACCAGGTATTCGGCGGTTATTTGAACAATGACGACGCCAACAAAGAAATCTTTGACGAACGCGGATTCTTTAATACCGGCGACATGGTATCTATGGACAAGAACGGCGAATTACATTTTGCCGGCCGCAAAAAACAAGTTATCGTTTTGGACAGTGGCAAGAACGTATACCCAGACGAACTGGAAGGTATGTTCATCACAATCCCAGGCGTAAAAAACGTTGCGGTATTTGAACACAAGGTAAAGGGAAAAACCGTCACATACGGCGTATTCAGTGTCGAAGATGGTATGACCATTGAAAAACTGGGCGAACACATTGCCGCACTGAATAAGAAAGTTGCCAGTTATAAATGGGTAACTCACTTTGCAATGACAACCGAAGACCTGCCATTAACCAGCACACAAAAGGTTAAGCATCACCAGGTTCGTCAAAATCTGATTGACGGTAAATACCCAGACCGCCACGAATAAAAAAAATCCCCCGTTTGGGGGATTTTTAAAATTAAAACAAATATTTCATACCATATGATACACCAAAACTTCTTTGCCAAGAATCATCATCCGACACAATTGGTGCATCGATATTAAACAATAGATTCATCCACAAGCCATCAACCCCCGTTTCTCCCTCTATACCAAACTTTAAAACAAATAATGCATACCTCCCTGTTTCAAACAAACTAATTTCATCTGTATAATTTCGTTCATTAAGTTCTTGTTTACCCTTCCACTGAAACCAACTCGTTCCAAAACCCAACGAAGCAACAAAATCAACCCGTCTTTCATTATCAGAAACACGCAAATAATTATCATATACCCAATACAGCGTAGTAACATCCATAGAGGCCTCCATATAGAACGTACTAAAATCATACCCATCTTCATAAAACAGCCCACCACCAGAGATGTTTCCAAGATGCAATTTATGAGATAAATAGAGTCCCGTGCCCCAATTAAATATTTTATCTTTATTATAAAATCGAACACCTGATCCAAATTCAAATGCCAACATATTACGGTTATCCTGTGCAGCATATTCATCTATAAAACCCTCTAACCAGTTTGCCAACACGGGCCTTGTATAACCAACGCCTCCATCAACAAACCATTTTGTTTGAGCCATTGCTGGCGCAGTTAAAATAGATAACACCCCAATCGTTACAATTTTTTTCATACTTATATCCTTTGTTGTAAATAAAAACCACCAAAGCATATTTGATGGTTGGAGTTTAGAAACAATTGAGTGAATTGCGTACCTTATTCAATATATTCAGTACACTCCAACCGATTGTTAGTTGGAGATTTATTACGTCGTCTCTACGACGCACTCAATAGGTTTCTAAGCCCAGCACCATTTTAGTGCATACACATTATAAAACAACAGAACCTAAAACACAAACACTTTGATAAATAAAAGTTTAAATCTGCATAACGTTTTACAAGAATTTTTAATTCTTGTCATTACCGCGCAGGCGGTAATAGGGTCTTTTAACCGTGCGCAACGCGCACCAATTACGTATTCCAGAGAGTAAGTAAATTTTATAGACCCTGTTCCTGCCTACGCAGGAATGACAAAAAATGTAAAACATTTTTTGTAAATTAAACTTTTATTTATCTACGCAATTTCTGTCACATGTTTCATATCTCATGCCCACAGAAAATCCCCCAGAACGGGGGATTCTTAATTCATCGGTTCAAAACAATCACCGGTAAATTCATCACAACAATAATATTGACCGCCACCCGCATCCATAAAATTTTCACCTGGGCAACATCCGTTTACATCTGGGGCACTGCCGTCTGAACATGCACCAACACCAGACATTTCTTCAACATATTCATCATAATGTACTGGCTGTTGCATAACAGGTTCCGGTTCATATTCTGGTTCATATGCAACCGCGGCACCCGCCCCATATTCCACCACAGGCACCATTTCAACGACCGGCACAGTCTCTGATTCAACAGGTTCAATTGCACCATTATATTCAGGCATTGCCACAACAGGCTTTTCCTGGGGCGACACGCTGTACTCAGGCTTGTTCACGACAACATCTGGCACTGGATTCACAGTCACAGATTCAACAACTTCATCCGATATAAAAGGGCTTTCTGGTTCCACATCCACCACTTCGTTTGAAATATCCACCACAGGTTCTTCCACCACAGGCACCGCAACCATCTCTGGTTCAGGAATAAATGTTTCAACAACCGGCACAGGTTCTTCAACCACAGGCTCTACAACATTCACTTCATCTACGACCACTTCAACTGGCAAAGGCATAACATCCGGCCCAACCACAGGCGTCACGTCCATATCATCAACGAATGGGGACGGTGCACCAGGTTCAACAACATCTGCCATTTCCACTGTTTCAGACGATTTTGCACCCAATTCAGGCAAACTATCATTTGCAGACTTCTGATATACCCACAACGTAAATATCGACAACACAATCAACGCAACCAACAAGATATAGTACAATGCAGTCGGCTTTGCACGTGGGGCACCATCTGTCAATTCTGTCACAGGTTCTGATGCGATTGGCGACACCGGTCTAAACCCAGAATCAATCGGCGCTGGTGCGATTTCTGGCATTGATTGTGACACAGGTGTAACACCAGGCGACACTGGCATTTCTGTATCACGCACAGACTCTACAGCAAACGTCGGATCAACATCAGGCGTCATCAATTCTGAATCTATTTCTGTCCCAGGCATTTCAACAGGTGCCAGAGTATCTAATACCGGCACAGGCTCTATCTCCGTTTCAGTCACATCTTCTTCAATCACTGGCGGTGTAAACGTCAATGGTTTGATTGCTGTGGCGTCTGATTTTTCCGGCATCGGTGCTGGCATAACTGGCGCAGGCACATCTGCGCTAAAATCAACTGGTTTAAACGCAATATTTTCATCCAAAATATTTGGGTCTGTATCGAACAGAGGTTTTACTTCATCATCTGCCATATTTGTTTCCTGTTGTTCATCTTCATACATTTCATCTTCGTCTTCATACGGAACGATTTCTGTGAATTGTGGTGGGTTTTCCATTGGCACAGGCGCACTTTTTACTGTCATTACCCCAGATGGCATCGGCATTGCGGGCACATTTATATCGTTTTCCAATACATTCAATATATCACGCGCCATATCCGCATCATCGACCGCCGCCGACAAACGCTTCTGGGCATTAGATTGACGTTTTTGCGCACGATTCAACTTATCATTTGTCGCATCAATTTGTGATTCAGTTCGCAAAATCTTTGCTGCAGACTGCTTAGTTGGCTCTTTACCTATTTCACGACGTTGGGACGCCAGCTTAGACCGCAGGGTCTTTAATTTATCTTGCAATTGTTCTACGGTTTCATCGGCACGTTCAATTGTTTCACGCGCACGTTCTGCGGTCAATTCTGCCGCCGCCAAACGTTCCATTGCCGCACGCCGTGCCGCAGCCGCACGAAACGCCCCCAATTCCGCCATTGGTGCCGACAGATCCGAACCCGTATTATACGCACCAATCAACGCGTCATACGCAGACAACCCCGTATATTCAATATCTAATTTTTGATATTTATTGTCTTTTTTAGGGCGCACTGTTTCTAAATCAACCCCATAGTCATTCATTAAAATATCATCCCATTTGCGGTCACCCACAGGATTTATCACCAACAATACATTTGGTTTGGTTGCATCAATCTGCATATCCAAGACAAACACCAACTTATTATCCATATCATAATAAGCACGGAACACATTGCCCGCAATATCATATTCGGTCATTGTCAAAGGCTGATAAAAATTTTCTCTCTCGTTTGGCATTTTGTATACTCCCCGATTAAATTATTATTTTTTCTTTGGTGGCGTAAATTGATATGCCTGTTTACAATGCTCATAGCAATACGGTTTACCCACAAACACCGTTTCACCACAAAAATGAAAATTTTCAGAATCAGGATCCCCGATTGGCCAACGACATTGATTTGGCTTTAAACTGGCCATTTCCAAAGAATGCTGAATTATACGCTGATGCACAGCCAAACTTTTTGCATCAGAACGCGCAGACACCTTTGTTGTTTCTTTAACCGTCACATTTTTCTTAGCGGAGCTTTGTGACACAACTGTTTTCTTATCAGATACTTTGGTGGCGATTTTCTTGGACGTATTCTTTGCCACAACAGCTTTCTTTTCCGGTGTTTTTTTTGCATCAGACTTCGCAACAGTGCTTTTTTTCACACCCGTCACTTTCTCTACAATCTTTTTTGCAACTGTTTTCTTTTCTGTTTTTACGGCCGGTGTTACAGCCTTGGCATTCCACCCCAGACGATTTAATTTACCAACAATCGCATTTTTTGACATCCCCAAACGTTTGCCAATTTCAGACGTAGACAACCCTTTGCCGGTCAATGCCTTTAATTTTTTTAATGTTGCGTTATCCCAACCTTTGCTCATTTTACAAAACCCTTGTTATACATTATAATGTGATTGTAGCACACATCCGATTCGAAAGGCAAGGGGGAAAACATGATTTCGTATATATTTTTTATCTTATTGATAACAGCTGCTCTGACACTGTCAACACTGATTTCTGTCACAGATTTTCGTCGTCGTATTATCCCAGACGCCTATTTATTTCCATTGATGTTGATTGGATTGATACTGGTTACATTTTATCGTTTTCCAATAAGTATTGCCAACGCCGTCATTGGCGCGTCATTTGGATACGCATTGGCGACAATTGTGGGATTTTTATTTGATTCCAATATGCGCAAACAGAACAAAAACGCCGACATTCCAATTGGGATGGGTGATATAAAACTAATCGGTGTTGGCGGGATATGGTTGGGCACAAACGGATTGGCAATTGCATTGATTATCGCATGTATACTGGGTGCAATATGGTCACGCACAAACAAACAACGATTTATTCCATTTGCACCATTCTTTTTGCTGGGTGGATTTTTGTCTTTGATTGGCACGACATTTTTGTTATAATACACGTATCTAGGGACACAGGAATGAGAATATCACGTCATATTAGCCATTTGTTTTTACTGTGCATTTTGCCATTTGCAGTGAATGCTAGCACGACACCATTTTCCCAACATGGCATAATTCAGAACGTCCAAAATTATTCATCAAACCCATTTTGGAATCCCAATGGTCCATATAATCAGCGTATGCCGATGCCTGTATATGCGATGGGCACAGACATTGAAACAGACGAATGTCAACGTATTGTTGCATCATTGGTTGCCGCCCAATGCACGACAAATAACAACTGTAAATCCACACAATTATCTGATATTCGACCGGCAATAATGTTACAATTATCACGCATACCTGGGGGCAACTATGCGACAGCATGTGCAGGATTTATTGATACCGCATATAATGATTACATCAACAAAACAGCGACAACTGTCCCAAATTATCCTGTTGCATTTCCAACCTCGACAGCAACAAATCCAAACGTTATAAATCCATCATACCAAATACCAAATCCAACACCGATTATGGTTCCTGATTGGGAACTAGAAATGATGGGACGCAACGCCGAAATACGTGCATTGGAATCAGAAACGGCAACACAAATGCCGGGACTGGTTGCGACCGAATTTCCCAAAACGTATGCAGATTTATCATTTTCTGAACGCATGGCAATTGAAACCGCGGGCTATGAACCATACAAAGATAAACGCGCATATACAGAATTAAAAATTCAAGACGCCGCCGAATACGAAGTGGAAAAACAAACAATTGCACAACATAAAAATGCATATTGTCAATCTGCCACTAAGAAATATGCAATATTAAAATCAGATTTAGAAAAATTAAAGCAATGTCGCACAAAAAACATTCCATTCAATCAATGTAAATTGCAGGGGACGTATTAGTTATGAAATTCACAATTAGCAAATTTTTAACATTGATAATCGCATTGTGTTCAATATCTGTGCATGATGCGTTGGCTGCAAATTGGAATGATCCCGGCGTGTGGCCTGGACAAAACAGCGCCGGTCGATGGTACGACAGGGTTACTGGGAACTATATAGGTGTGGCAGGCATGCCCACGAACTATGTTGCACCAAATGCACCTAACGGTGCAACGACAGGCACCACACCTGGGACAACTCCAGGCACCACACCTGGAACAACACCTGGAACAACACCAGGCACCACACCGGGAACAACACCTGGGACAACTCCTGGAACGACTCCTGGAACGACTCCAGGCACCACACCGGGAACGACTCCGGGAACAAGACAAAATTTACGCCAAACTGTTTCAACAAATTGGAACAGTATGACCACTGCAGGCAAGGTCCTTAACGTCACTGGGGCGGTTGGCGGGTTATACGGGGTATATCAATCCACATCTGGCCAAGGCGAACATTCCATCGGGAATGTTATAGGTGGCATAGGCAGTGGCATTGCCGCCGGCGCAACCATTGGAACACTGGTCGGATTCCCAGGCTGGGGAACGCTTGTTGGTGGCATTATCGGTGGTGCCGCCGCAGGTTCACAACTGTTTTCTGAAACAGACTGTTTGCACGACCCAATAACCAATAAATTTACATGCTGTAACACACAGTATAACAAAGGCGAACGCCCGGTGCCGATTGGCGGCCATATGTTTTGCAGCACCAATGATGGCAACGTATTACCTGGATACACACGCCAATGTCTGCAAGATGGCAGCGAAGTCGAAACATCATGGTGGCGCGGCGGTGCATTTAAAGACGACGCATGGGCGCCAGAGTGTAAACCACATTTATGCGATGGTGTATCAAACCCGCCATCCGATAAAGTTGTGACTTTTTTACCCGACACAAATCTATTTTGTTGGCGTTGGACTGAAAATACCGATAACAGTGTTCAAATTGTCAGCCCAGACGGAACAATCATATCGACCCAAGATCCATATGCAGTAACCATCAGTAAAATAGAAACAGAAATCAAAAATCTGCAATTACAATGTGGGAACCTTTTATAATGCGCGCAATCATCACAAAATTTTGCGTGGTGCTGGCAACATTTATTGTATCTGATGCGTCATGGGCGGATACAGCAATCAATGCCACAAATACCGCAATCACATACGACGACGTGTTAAATCGTGCGCCCGACAAAACAGAATGTGCAACCGCCGTATTCGCAAAGGCATTAAAAGACACCGCAAACACAGTTAGTGAATCTGATGAAGAATCCATTATCGAAAACTGGATTCGCACAACATTTTCTGACAAATCAGTATTACAATCTGTTCTGCAATGTCCCGAAATCGCCAGTATTTCCGATGACACAACAATAAAATTTATGCCAATAAAATACACATTCCCAGGGGGGCGTGAAATTGTTGTAAATTATGAAACACAACCGAAAATTTTCAAACAACGGATATTGATGGCGGACAAAAAATCATTGCCTTCATCCAACCCAAATCCACGTCTAGGTTCCACCGATGGTACCATCTGGACAAACACAGATCCGGCATGGTATGCAATTATGGTAACCGAACACGGCGCATTAAATGAATTTGTCGGCGCTGATAAAAACAACACAATATCAATGCAATATATTGCAAATAATATTGATTCTTTTTATCCTAATGCGGCAACCAATGGTGGCAATTGCACCAGTCGCAGTGCATTGACCTTCAATAACAACGCAATCAATCGCGCCGTTTCCCAAACTGTAAATGTATCCAACGATTCCAATGATTACTATGTCGCAGGTGACATAAACCTGCAATGGATATCATACCTGGAAATTGCATTAGATGTCACATTGACTGTGGGAACGGCTGGCGGATTTACATTTATCCAAGGCGCGACAAAAGCCACAAGGGCATCAAAAACCCTAAAACAATTGACCGGAACAATCAAAGAACTGGCCAAATCAGACGATGTTGTAAAATGGATTCGCGCCACACGTGATGCGGCAAAACTGACCGAAGAAATCAAAACATTGGATAAAGTCGCCGATGCCGCAAAAATCGCAGAAAAAACCGCCGAATTAAATAAACTAACAGACGCCATCAAAGATTTAGAAAAGATAGACGACGTAACAAAATACAAAGATTCTGTCAAAACATTTTCAGAACTGAACGCATATCGTCGCACATTGCTCGGTGCCGGCAAAGCCTTAAAAGCCGCCCAACGGGGTAACGTTATTGCGCGCATCGGTCGCGTATTCAAGGGCGCACGGGCCGCCCGCAAAGGCAATAAACTGATAAACCACGGTGCAAAATTGGCGCGCAGTGGCACATTTGCCGCCCAGGCACGCGATTGGCTGTTTCACACAACATTAAAACACGCGGGGGCTGTTGCACGAATGGGCGCAGATACAGGATTGCTATATGGCGCAATAAAATTTATTGGTGGCATGTACGATTGGACAGAAACCAGCACCGACGAGTATAGTAGCGGGCTGGAATTTGCGCCATTATTATTGTTATCTGCCGACGACATAAACGGTGCAGACAATGTTGTAAATTATGGAATGTGGCTGATGTGGGCGGGTGATTCCACCAGTGCTGCCGACGATGATGCAGCATACTTACAGGCAATGGATTTTGCCGCAAAGTTTCATCAAGATTTAATGGAATTTCAAGATGGCAACAATTCGCCTTGCAATGTTGATATCTATGTTGTTCGCCCAATAATACGTAACCCCGGCACAGACAATGCAGAATTATATTATCTGGTTATGAATGATGAACCATGGACAACCGCCCTGGAATAATTGCCATAGATTCTCATTGTGTTTTTCATTATAATTTTTTATAATGATTTCGACCAGAGCAGGGGAATACACATGAAAAAAATATTATCTACATTTATAATACTTGTCACAACCATTTCTGCCGCCAATGCATACCAGGTTATGTCTTCCAAAGAACTGGGTAAAAACGACGCAAAAAACCAAAACGTGGTTGTAAAATGCACAACCGATACAGGTCGTGTATCAAATCAAACATGTTCACTGCGCCGATATGCCAAATGTTCCGGGAACGGAACAAACAAGAATTGTTCTGGGTGGCAACCATGGCGCGACCTGCGTAATCCAACCAAAGAATATTCTGATTGGAAATCGGCCGCATCTGCATGCTGTCGCGCCAAAGGATTACGATAACCAACCCCCGATGAAATAATATAAATTTAATTTCATATTGAATATTTGTGTGTTTTTCACTAAATTTATCATATATGAAACGTGAATTGATTGATTTTCTAAATACAGACCTGCAGTTTATCAAGGGCGTTGGCCCGATTTTGGCGTCACGTCTGAATGATGTCTTGGGTGGGCGACGTGTTCTGGACTTTTTGTTACATCATCCATCATACGTCCGCGCCCGCGGTATTACTGAAAACATATTAGACGCCACACCGGGCGACACAATCACAATTCCCTTGTATATAAAATCACATAAATCCGGGGGCGGATTTTATCGTGGTCGCCGCCGCCCAACCCAAATTATCTGTAACGATAAAATGGGCAACAGTGTCATTATACAGTTCTTTAATGCGAATTATTTAGATTATTGGTTGAAAAAATTACCAATTGGGCAATGGCGTATGATTTCTGGAAAATTAGAACAGAGCGCACGCGCGACAATAAATCATCCAGACTTTATCGAAGAACTACAAAACGCCCATAAAATACCATCTGCCCAGGCAATTTACCCCGCCGGCGAAGGTTTAACACAGAAAGTATTTGCCAACATCCGCGACCAGATATTTGCCACATTACCAGATAAATTACGTGGCGAACACGATGAGCGAATTATTGAATTCTTTGACGCAATGCAACACATACATTTCCCAGAATCTGATTCAGATTTAGCGCCAAACAATACATATATGGCAAAGTTAGCATATTGTGAACTGTTGGCACATCAGTCTGCAATTGTAATCAGTCGCCGCAATCGTATAGATGAACGTAATCATCGCACACCACGCACACAAAAATACAATTTGATGGAAAAATTCAACGAAATATTACCATTTGAAATGACCGGTGCCCAAAAACGCACATGTGATGAAATCTTTGATGATATGTCTAAACACATTCCAATGATGCGCCTGGTCCAAGGCGATGTGGGCAGTGGTAAAACAATCGTTGCACTGGCGGCAGCAATTAAAATGGCAGAAACCGGTGGACAAACGGCACTGTTGGCACCAACAGACACGTTGGCACAACAGCATTACGCAAAACTAAAACCAATGTGTAATAAAATTGGCATTGTGTGTGATATTTTGACTGGGCGCGACAAAGGCACCCCACGCCGTGAAAAATTGATATCATTACGTTCGGGCCGCACACGTATTATCATTGGGACACATGCATTATTTTCAGAAGATGTTGAATATAAAGACCTGGGATTGGTCATAATTGATGAACAACATCGTTTTGGTGTGGCGCAACGTGAAGCGCTGCGCACCAAAGGGAAAAATCCAGACCTGTTGGCATTATCTGCGACACCAATTCCACGTACATTATCTATGACCATATATGGCGATATGGACGTATCAATTATCAATGAAAAACCCGCCGGTCGAAAACCAATCAAAACAACCAAATTATCAAACGCACGCATACATGAACTGGTCGCCAGGATAAAATCACAAATTGATACTGGTGCCAAAGTATTTTGGGTGTGTCCATTGGTCGAAGAATCAGAAGACGGCACAAATATGACCGCAGTCACCGAACGTCATAAAATGTTGTCTGAACATTTTCAAGATATCGGTCTGGTCCACGGCCAAATGGATAAAAAACAACGCGATGCGGTTATGTCACAATTTGCAGATGATAATTCTGGGATGAACATATTGGTTGCCACTACTGTTATCGAAGTTGGTATTGACGTCCCGCGTGCATCTATTATCGTTATTGAAAACGCAGAACGATTTGGCTTGGCCGCATTGCACCAGTTACGTGGTCGCGTTGGACGCGGAAACACACAATCGTATTGTGTGCTGATATTTGGTCAAAATCTGTCCGAAGACGGCATAAAACGTTTAGATGTTCTATGCGAAACAGACGATGGATTTGTTATCGCCGAACAAGACCTGATAATGCGTGGGGTTGGCGAATTATTGGGAACACGTCAAAGTGGCTGGATGCACTATCACTTTGTTGACTATCGCGAACATCGTGATTTATTCAAACTGGCATCACGTGCCGCGCGTGACAATGATATGGACGAATGGACATATGATTTAATGTTTATATTTAATCGTGGGATTGTTGCAGGTGCATAAAATACTAACATCTTTATTGATAATATTTGCATCTGTGAATGCATGGGCGGTATCGCTGATTAACGACACAGAAACAGAGCGCGTTTTGTATGAATTAGTTGCACCATTAGCGCACGCCGCCGACATCCCAGACAACAGATTTAAAATACACATTATAAATGATGACGATTTTAACGCGTTTGTTATGGGTGGCGAAGATATCTATGTTTACACCGGATTATTACAACAGATAAAAAATCCCGATGCTTTACAGGCGGTAATTGCACATGAACTGGGGCATACGATTGGTGGACACATGGCCCAGATGTCTGATCGCATGGATGCAGAAATGAAACGCACGATGCTGATTCAGGCACTTGGAATCGGTCTTATGGTTGCGGGTGGCAATCCAACACTGGGGGCAGGGGTATTGGCAGGTTCCAGTGGTGTTGCCCAGCAATCAATAATGGCATTTACACGCGATGAAGAACGTATTGCAGATAACTTGGGGGTGGATTTAATGGTCCGCGCTGGTCAAAATCCAAATGGATTTATAACTGTATTCAAGCAAATGCACGAACAAACTGGTGCCATGGAATCCAAAATAAATCCAAATCATGTAAATCACCCACTGACGATGGAACGATTAAATAATGTCCGCGCACGAATCGCCGACATTGCCCCAGATTATCAACACAACAAACAATTGACACAAAAACGCACCACAGAATATGAATTGGTTCGCGCAAAATTGATTGGATATCTGGATTCTCCATCGCGAGTTTTAGAAATATATCCATATACAGATAAATCTGATAACGCAATATATGCACGCGCAATTGCAAATATGCGTGGGGGAAATCTGGATGATGCAAAAATTGGAACACAAACATTGATATCGCACGCACCAGACAACGCATATTTCTATGAATTATTAGGCGACATTGAATATCAGTTTGGACATTATGATGACAGTATTGACGCATACGAAAAATCATTAGAATTGGCCGGCAACGCCCCACAAATCCAAACTGCATTAGCATTGGTTTTAACCGAACGAAACAAACCCAATGATAAATCACGTGCCATAGAATTATGTAAACACGCGATATTGATTGAACCTGCACCATTGACATATTGGGTATTGGCACGCGCATATGGCGATAACGACATCGGACGTAATGCATGGGCCATGGCTGAATACAACAATCTGATTGGCAAAAACGACACCGCAAAGACGTATGCAAAACGCGCCCAACAGAATTTAAAGCACACAGATGCTGAATACATTAAATCTGGTGACATATTGAAACATAAGTAAACAAAGATGATTATCTGTGACGTTTTGCTAACTTTTTCAACACACTGCTTTTGTCACGACACAGCAACATAAATAAATTATTCAACGCCGTGGCCGACGCCATCTGCCACGATGAACAAGATCCCAAATAAACCCATTTATTAGGCGTAGACACATATTGACGACGACGTTTATCAAAAAATATTACATTTCCCAACACACCATATCCATATCGACAATATGGCGCATTTGCATAATCACCACGAATTGATACAGTTGGACACTCAACTGTTTTAACCGCCAACACAACCGGCTGCAGCCCAGTTCCCATAGCCAAACGAGAAAAATTATATTCTGATAATTTATCCCATTCAGACCAACTGTAATCCATAGTCAAAGATTGACCGTTATAACAATTTGAACTGACCCAATGATTCCGTAAATCATATGTCAAAACATCGCGACGATTCACCGCCTCTAACATTTTCTGAATATTGCTATCCGTTAAATCTTTACAATTATACATAAAAAAACCTATCCAGAATGGTGGATGTGATTGGACTCGAACCAACGACCTCTTCGATGTGAACGAAGCGCTCTAACCAACTGAGCTACACATCCAAAACACCGCATATTATACGTCAATATCGACATCTTGCAAGTATTTTTATCATATGATATAATCTGTTACAATAAAATCCTATGAAAAAGCTGTGCATTTATGTTTTTGCTAGCGTATTACTACCTGGATCTGTTATTGCCAGAACAGGTTCCTTGTTGGCACCTGCAACCTTTCCAAAAACATATACAGATCTATCCTTCACAGAACGCATAGAAAACGAACGAATTGGATATGAACCATATGCCGGACTAAGCGCATATCACCAAATGCACCTTGAATCCCAAGAAGATGCGGCCGCTGCTGCAATTGAATTCGCGTTGCGCGCATCTGGCATTAACGACGATTATTTTATGACCCCCGCCGAAGAACAAATAGCAGAACAACAGGCCATAACACAATATATACCACCTGCACAACTTATCGCACCAACAACACCTGGTGAATACGGTTATTGCTCTAAAATCCACCCTGGATTGACAGGGCAAAAAATTCCATTTGGCATGCCGGTCAATCCCGACGATTTAAACGGCAAAACTCTGTCACCCAAGGCACAAAAACTGGCAACCAGAAATAACATGCGCATGTATTGCGATGGATACGCATGCAGACCAAAACCAGATAACCAATCAGACCGCCCACACAAGGGAATTGATTTAGGATGTAACGGTGATTTTTATCAAATGCCAATATATGCCACCGCAGACGGCATCGTCCAAGTTGTTCTGGCCGAAGGCAACAATCCGTCCGCTGGTAATTTTATTCGCATTGACCATGGTGCAGGATGGAAAACCCAATATATGCACCTGGACCAAATGTTTGTAACCCCTGGTCAACAGGTATCTGCCGGCTGCATAATCGGATTGATGGGCCATACTGGCGGGAATGCAGATTATGCACATCTGGGAATTGCCAAAGATATGACACATTTACATTATGGGATTTTATATTCTGGGTCAAAGACCCAAGTCACCGCGCCAAACGGCAAAACTGTTCCTATAAAGCGCGGCAACACATGCAAAAATGGCAAAAATTTTGGCACCAACATTGATCCGCAACCGTTGATATATTACCAATAAAAAAAATACCGACGTTTGTCGGTATTTTTATCTTTTGGTGGGGATAGTGGGACTTGAACCCACACGGTCGCAATGACCAAAGGATTTTAAGTCCTCAGCGTCTACCATTCCGCCATATCCCCGAAGACTTTAAAAATTTGGTGGAGCTGATGGGACTCAAACCCACGACCTCTACGATGCGAACGTAGCGCTCTATCAACTGAGCTACAACCCCAAAACTGGTGCGGATAAGAAGACTCGAACTTCCAAGGTATTACTACCACTAGTACCTGAAACTAGCGCGTCTACCAATTCCGCCATATCCGCAGGCGTCAGACATAATATATTAAATTTACAATCAATGCAACAAGAAAAATTTAATTTTCTAAATCACATATATCCTTATTCGCCAACGCATCTTCAAACCCAGGCTCTGGGAAAAACCAAATAATTGCAACTGCAATATATATGCCCATTGACACAAACGGATAAACAAATGCCAAACATATCGCAACCAAAAACGCAACAATCGATATTTTTTCACGACGTCCTGGTCGCAATGTTGTCACAATCAGCGCATTTGCGCGATGCACACGAAACAAAATATGTTCCAACAGCCGATATGACGCCACCACCATCAACAATGATACACCATATGCCGCCACAGGCACAGGTGCCGCATGATTTGTATCAACCCAATTTGTAAAAAAAGGCATCAGAGACAACCAAAACAAAAAATTTAAATTCGCCCACAATATACCGCCGTTTACACGTCGCGTTACGGCCAATAAATGATGATGATTTATCCAAAATATAGCACCATACACAAAACTTAGCACATAACTAAGGAATATCGGCAATAATTCACGTAATGCCCCCAATGTCGTCTGTCCCACAGGTGCCACCAATTCCAACACCATAATTGTAATAACAACAGAAAACAAACCATCACTAAATGCCTCTAAGCGTTCCTTGTTCATAAACCATCCTTTTTCAACAATAAAATATCATATAAATTACAACACTGCACCAAGGACAAAATCTTATATCCAAAAATGTTATTATTCGCTTGCGCAAAAAAACACAAATTTGCTAAGATTCCATCAGAGATGAAGAAAATTCTGATTTTTATTGCGAATTTATTGCTGTATATCGGCGTGTCTGATGCGGCTGTTCGTGACGGCACTACGATATCGCGCACCAATGTCACCACAAAAAATCAAACAACACAATCGCGCTTATCGACAACCGTGCCACGCGCAACCACACGAACCAATGTTTTAACAACACGCAGTGCGAAAACCGTTACCCCCCGCGAAACAACCAAACAGAAAACGCGCAATGCTGTCACCGCACGCACTGCCACACCTGTTTCAGGGCGGGGCGTATCCGTGAATACGTCACGTGCCGGCACGACAACCGCAATAACATCAACACGCACAGGGGCAGAATATGAACAATGCAAAAACACATACTTTTCATGCATGGATCAGTTTTGCACGTTAAAGAACGATGATTATCGTCGTTGTTCGTGTAACGACCGCGTATTTGAATTATCTGCATTACGCGACACATTACAAAGTGCAGGCGAACAAATAACAATTTTTAACGAAAATCTGGATGTCGTTGGCATGACCGCCGCCCAGGCATCTGCGATGCGCACCGAATCCGAAGGCGAAGCGGCCTTGACATCGGACAAATCTGCATCCAAGGCATTGTTACAAGCCATCATGAATTCTATTCGTGGCGAAGACGCAACCGTCGGTGGCAAATATACAGATTTAAACAGCATTCACATATCATTTGATACCGCAAATGCATTTGGTATGACTGACGTTGGCCAGGCTATTGCCTCATATAACGGTGTGGCACTGTATAATGCCGTATATCCGCAATGCCGTGATGCCGTCCGCGCAGATTGCAATGACGCATCACTGCAACGCGCAATTACCGCATATCTGATGGCCATAGAACAAGATTGCAACACCGTCCAATCTGCAATTGAAAAAACGCAATCACAAATGAAATCCGCCGTTCGTGAAAGCAGCGCAATGTTAGATTTGGCACGCATTGAAAATCGCCAGCAACATAATTCATCAGATTTACCAACATGCATAACCGACATTGAAAACGCAATACTAAGTGAACAGGTATGCGGTGCCAATTATCACAAATGCCTGGATAATGGCGAATACGTCGACATAACAACTGGCAAACCTATTACTGGGGTCACAGACTTCTTTAAATTGGGAACACTGTTGACGTTTAACAAAGATATTGATGCCACAGATCAAAAGCTGGCCCAGAACCCCAGCAATCGCACATTCGTTCAAAACTTTGAAAAACGCGTCAAAAAATTTGCATCCGACGCAATGGATAAATGTGTCGAAGACGCAGACTTGGCATGGTCAACATATCTGGATCGGGCAATGCTGGCAATATATTATGCCCAACAGTCCAAGGTTTCAGAAATAAAACAAACGTGTTTTGATTACATATCAACATGCTATGGCGAAACAGACACTGCAATTGACGCGGCCATATCTGGTCTAACCAACGACGCCAGCATAGTATTACAACCCGATAAAATCGCCTTAAACTCTCAAATTTGCAATGACTATATCGAATCATGCAACAATATGTTTGATGGTGACATTATCCAGCAATACATCGCCCAAATCCAACAACAAGATACAATAACCGCATGTCGCGCCATCGCAAAACAATGTTTTGATAAATACGGCGGCACAAATTATGAAAACTTCTATTATCCATACAGTGGATTATTTGAAACTGGCGCAGCGCCAGATTGGTTCACATTATACGAATACGATGAAGGCGGGAATAAAATCCCGGGATACAAATCTGAATGCGCCAAACAGTTGGCATCCATTGATGCGTGCAACAAACAAGAAATCATTGAAGAAGCCTTTGGCGGGTTTGATAAATACAACCATATATTCAAAATAGACTTCAATGGCGGCTATCCGATGCATTGTATTGCAACAGACGAAACAGACAATGAAAATACACAGCATATATATGGGTTATTATCAGATTCAACAATAGAAGTTGCCAATGATACAGGTGAATGTAAAAAAGATAACAATTATCCGACTTTAATCAACAACCGAGAAATGCGCAGCACAGGCGTCGCATCCGAAGTATATAATACAATAAATGATATTTTATCAACACAATGCACAAACATTGACGGCAGCTTTATATCGCCTGAATATATATACTCTGTTACATACGACGATAATAACCCATGCCTACTGGCCACTACCGATACTACCCCCCCTCAAAGAGTCACTAGCTCAGTTGGTAGCGGCAACATAATTGCAACCACAGAAACAAAATCATTATGGGATATATTATACGGTTTGGGGAAAAACGAAAATATATGTCCACGAAACTATGGTCTGACCGTAGATACAGCATCATGGGGAATATGTTCATGTTGGAATAATGGTGGCCGACGCAGTAAATGGGGAACAACCACCAAATGTATCAAATCACTGCCCGTAGAGACGGTATCAAAGTCAGATGAAGATTGCAACGACGAGCACAAAATAACCCAATCAATCACAGGAAACACGGACAAATGGTGCACCCAACAAACAATATCCGGTAAAAATCAGGTCTGTCCACTAGGTTTTTCCACAGACGCAGAAACGGGTTATTGTAGCAAAAAAATCAAGAATTTTGACAAAGCAACATGTATGATGGCCGGTGGCACATGGGAAAGTAACGCCTGCAGTATTGAACAACTAAATGAAAACACATGCACAAACGCCGGTGGCACATGGGAAAGTGAAAATAACGCCTGCACACTAATACTAAAAGATTTACCATATGGTAACGATTAAAACCATATTACAAAAAGCACCCAAAATCGGGTGTTTTTTTATATAGACGATTTAATTCCATCTGCAATCAATTTACCGGCCACACCATCGGGACGACACCACAAATCATCTGCACTGTTTAAATCACTAATCATTTTTTTTCGTTTAGACGGTATTGTCAATTGACCAACCGCATCCAATACATTTTCCACCGTTGCCGCTGGGCCCAAAAATTCTGGATACACATCACGATTTAATAAAATATTTACCAACGACACCCACTTGACACGTATCAGACGTTGCGCAATCCACGATGTTATTTTATTCATCTTATACACAACAATCGCCGGAATATGCATCATTGCCAATTCTGCCGATACGGTCCCACTGGCCACAATGGCAATATATGTTTTGGCATATATATCATATCTTTGCGACGCCGGAACCAATGTCGGCTTTATCCGCCAACGCGCCGTTTCACGTGCGACATAATCTGCCGTGGTTTCGACAACCGGAATTACAAATTTATATCCACTGTATCCATTACGCGACAATCTGTCTGCGACATCGCGCATCAATGGTAATAATTTCTTTACCTCTGACACACGACTGCCTGGGACCAGTGTAATAATTTTATCCGTTTGATTTTTTGGCGCACTGTATCTACCAATAATACCGTCTGCAATCGGATGCCCAACCGCCACCGTATCCAATCCATGTTGCGTGAAATAAGGCACTTCGAAATCAAAAAATGCATACAGTTTATCAAATGTCCGCGCATACTTTTTTGCACGTCCGGGTCGCCACGCCCAAACCTGGGGTGCGACAACATGTTGAAACCTTAACCCACTTTTTATCAAATTTTGACCCGCGGGTAATTTTCTAAGCTTTTTTATCACACTTTTTACAAATCCCGGCGCATCAATAGAAACCACAACATCTGGTTTTAATGCGATAATGGCATCAACGGTCTGATTTATACGTCGCGTCAATGTTCTGGCATGGGCCAACACCTCTGTAATGCCCATAACCGCTAAATCCCCCATTGGGAACAGTGACTTTAAACCTGCCGCCTGCATATTTTCACCACCAATTCCCACAAAAGTAGCATTTGAAATATGCCGCATAATACGCGCACCCAACACATCGCCAGACACTTCGCCTGCAATCATAAAAATTATCGGATTCTTATTCTGCATTTTTGGATGTTCCAATACCGCGTTTTGAACGGTTTTCAATAAAGTCAATCGCATCCATCGCGTATTTATTATTCTTTACATCTTTGCGAATTTTTGCCAGACGTTCTGACACAGTTCCTTCGCCACCACGAAATACCGCAGAATACACAGAATGAATTGCATGCATATCTTCATTTGTAAATCCGTGACGCATCAGCCCAACACGATTGATGGTGCGATACACGGCACGATTTCCATCATAAATTGCATATGGCAATACATCATTTCCAACACCCGACATACCACCAATAAAGGCATTACGCCCAATGCGCGCAAATTGCAACACCATCGTTCCCCCAGACAATATCGCAAAATCTTCGATTTCTACGTGTCCTGCAACCTGAACCAGATTTGACATAACAACACTGTTGCCCACTTTGCAATCATGTCCAACGTGTGCATTCACCATAATCTGACAATCATCACCAATAACCGTTCCATCCGATGCCGGTGTTCCCGAATGGATTGTCGCGTATTCACGAATTCTGCAACGTTTACCAATACGCAACCCGGTCATTGTAGATTCGTCTTGCCACTTCAAGTCCTGGCTCATCACGCCCAATACTGCAAACGGGTAAACGATTGTATCATCACCAATTGACGTTTTCCCATCAATTACAACATGTGAAACCAATTCAACACGGTCGCCCAGTTCAACATTTGCACCAATAATACAATATGGACCAATTTTACAATCTGCGCCCAATTTTGCACCTTTGTGAATAATCGCAGTCGGATGTATCGCCATAATAATTCTCGCTTTTTTTATGTTACTAACGCCCAGAATTTTACATTATAACGGCAGAAATTGGTATTAAAGAAATATAACAAATTATAACAAACGTTTAGATTCCGCCCAGAAATCAACATTCTGAACATTTACCCAATACAAAACCCCCAGCGCACTAATCACAGGCATCGTTGTTATTCCGCCAAATATCATCAATGCCACCGCCAACAGTTTATCACCAAACGCATCAGACATTGATTTGAAATGCCATATTGACAACGAAAATGATACCAATACCGCCACCAGCGTCCCCAACAATATCGGCACCGCTTCGGTCAATATAAACAACGCACCACCCAGCGCACACCCCACACGCATCAGCCACTTTAACTTCATATAAACACTGTCACTAAAAATTCCACGTGCCGGGATATTTTTAATCGCGACAACCGCCATCGATACAATTCCCAACACTAATATAGACATCAGATGCACAATCGTCAGATTTCCCAACTGACCAAATCTAAAAAATTCTGGTTGCATCAACATTGCCACAGCCACCATCTGCATTATCAGAATAATACCTGCCACAGGTCGCATAGTCCCTTGGGCAATATATCCCAACACACCACCCAGTAAAAATGCACCAACCTGCAATAATGGCCCCCACCATACATGGGTATCTGACAATGCCAGCATCGCAAAAAATAATATCACCGCTGCCCATTTCCAACGTGGCAATTTACGCAACGTCCCGCGCGCCATATGCGACGACACAAACAATGATGTCAAAAATACAATAACAGCCGTCACCATTGGTAATACAGACAAATCATCACGCAACACACCATAATTACCACCGAACAACACAACCCACACCATTGTTAAACCCGCGGTCCATACCGTCACGTTTTCCAAAATATTTGCGCGTGTCCACCCCAGACGTTCTGTTATCTGGGCACCACACCAATACACCACAACAAACAACGGCAACATTAAAATCGCCGACCACAAAAACGCAGGCGCCCATAACGCCGCATTATTAAACGCACTTATTGCACTTTGCACCACTGCTGTATCATTTAACATAAACTTGCCTTTTGATTTATATGAGATATTATAAATGCCTATGAACACAAAACAAGAAATTTTTACCTTGATGTCTGGTCGCGCTAAATTTTGGCGCAGTATATACAATCCTACATCCGATGCAGTATGGTTGGCGGCATTCGCGCCACGAAACATAAAAACAGTCCTGGACGTTGGCATTGGAACAGGCGGGGTGTCGTTGTGCCTGTATGCCAATCGACCAGATATTAAAATCACAGGCCTAGATATATCTAATGACATGTTGGACATTTGTAAGCACAATGCCGAATTAAACAACATTGATATCGAACTGATTAACGCAGACATAACAACATGGCGCGAAAATCGAACATTTGATTTGGTGATTACAAATCCCCCATATTTTTACGGTACACCTGCAAAACACAATGCCCATCATAATGCTGATTTAAAGACATGGATATCACGTTGCATCGCGCGCGTCCGCCCAATGGGGACATTTTGTATTATTACAGACGCATCTACAACCGCCACAGTTATATCAGAAATGACAAAAAAACTGGGCGATATTACGATACTGCCACTGTTTGGGGCGCGTAATACCGCAGAACGCGTCTTGATATCTGGTCGTCTGGGTTCGCACGGTATAACCACAATACATCGGGGGTTACCAATGAATTACGAACCAATTTTGCGTGACGGCTTGACTATCGCGGATATCTTGTCTACACTGTCTGGGAAATGATAAATTTTATAACACGTTATTTCACGTCCCTGTGGGCATTTATTACATCGCCATTCCGCGCCATTTGGCGTGTTATTGTGCGTATATTCCCACCGCGACAGTTTACGGTTATGGACACACCACGCGGTAACGTTTACACATATGGACAGAGCAGTTTTTGGCGTTTCACACGTTTTTGTGGCAAAGTTGGACTAATATTATGGGCATCATGGTCAACATATGTATTTGTATATCACCGTCCATTATTACAGAAACGCACTCAACAACTGGAAGAAGCACGCGCGACACACACCCGCCATATGAGTGATTTGCAAACATACCTGACTAAATATAACGATTTGGTGCGCGATTTAAACGTCATTGACGACAAGGTTCTAAACGACAACGAACTAAAAGACGCAGAAAAAGAAAAACTGATGAACAGTCGTATTAAAACCTGGGGTGAACTGGACTTTTTACGCACTCGTATTGTTGAAATGTTGCGCGACGAAGAATTTACCCCTGAATATACCAAAATGTCCGAACTGTCCGCAGAATACGAATTGACCCGTGCAGAAAATGAAGAAATCAAACGTCGCAACGCACAATTGGTGGAATCCATGGCACAGATTGTTGATGCTGATAACATTATTGTCGACACTGTTACATCACTAACAAAAGATAACACAGATATCTTGCAACAAAATATCAAAGCCATCAATAGTACACTGGCCACACTGGGGCTAAGCCAGGACACATTATTGCGCAATGCAAATAAATTTACAAATCCATTAGTTGGGTCGGCATTTACACCGATTGAATTTGATAAAGAGCTGGATGAAAAGTATCAAAAACTGGCAGATGGTCTGGAACGCTGGAACGGATTACGCCGCTTAAACGAAATTTTACCTATTGGCAAACCGGTGGATTCACGCATAACATCAAACTATGGCACACGCAACGACCCATTTACCGGCAAAAGTAAACAGCATCGTGGCATTGACTTTGCAGGCAAAATCGGCACAGAACTGATGGCGGTGGCACCAGGGCGTGTGGTATCGGCAGGTGAACGCGTTGGATACGGCACAACGGTTGAAATTGACCATGGTTTGGGCTTTACAACACTGTATGCGCACCTGTCCCAGATTTTGGTATCGCGTGGCGATTGGGTTCGTCCTGGCACTATAATTGGCTTGGCCGGGTCATCTGGTCGTTCAACTGGGCCACACCTGCATTATGAAATCAGATACAAAGGCTCACCATTTGACCCCAGCAAATTTATAAAGGAAGAATAAAATGTTGGCATTTACAAACGCATCAGAAAAACAATCCCCAACAATCATCGGGGCAGGTTGCAGACTAACCGGCGACATAAAAACAGATCACACTGTTCAAATTCACGGCGAAGTTATCGGTAACATTACCGCAGAAACAGTTGTAATCGGTCGTGGTGGGCGTGTGGTCGGCGAAATAAAAACACCTGTATTATTCTTGCACGGGGAACTGGACGGTCCTGCAACAGTAAATACAGCGAATATTTTCAGCGCTGCCCAAATGACCGGCACACTGGCATACCGCACATTAAATATTACCGGCAACACCGGTCTGGAATGTAAATTACAAAAAAGAAAGGACAAGGAAAAATGAACAAAACTATATCCAAAGTTTATATCGCAGCCGACCACCGTGGGGCAGGGCTGAAATTATATCTGATTGAAATGTTGGCGGCGGCGGGCTATAACGTTGTAAACCTGGGGGTTGATGACCCAAATGTATCCGCCGATTACCCAGATGTTGCCGCCACATTGGCAGACGCGATGTTGGACGACAAAAATTCACGCGGCATTATAATCTGTGGAACAGGCGCCGGCGTAATGATTGCCGCCAACAGATATCGCCATATACGCGCATCACGTTGCAACACACCATCCCAGGCACGCGATGACCGTTTTCATGATGACATAAACGTATTGGCATTGGCGGCCGATGATATCGATATCGAAGTTGCATTTTTATGCGCCCAAACATTTCTGGAGAGCCCATTTGATGCAATCGAACGCCGCATCAGACGGGTTGAGAAGATTTCATAACAAAAACCGTGCGCCAAAATGGCGCACTTGTTTTTATATGCAAAATTTGATACAATCAACATTATAATCAAGGGAGAAACAAATGAAAAAATCTGTAAAAAACACACCTGTCGGATTTATTCAGGCTGTAAAAAATTACTGGATGGGCTATATCAATTTTAGCGGCACATCATCACGTCGCGAATATTGGTATGCATGGTTATTTGTAATGTTTTTGGAATTATTAGTAACAACAATATCAGTATTTTTTGTATTCGGTAACATTCTGGGAACAATATTATCTATCATTATGTTCTTGCCATCACGTGCGTTGGCCGTCCGCCGTCTGCACGACGTGGGAATTTCTGGATTATGGTATTTGATACCATATATAATATTGATTCCCTGGCTTATGATTCGCAGCACAACATGGGTTATATTGTCTGAAATAAACTATATCGCATGGGATATGCCGATTGTATTATTGACGTTACTTATTGCCACAATTGCTTACTTTATTATCCTGGTTCAACCCAGCAAATTAAAAAACAACCCATACAGAAAGTAAAAATCCCCCGTTCTGGGGGATTTTTTATTTCTTTATAACAAAGTTTACTAACTTTTTCGGCACGACAATTGTTTTTACAACTTCGGCACCGGCCAGTTTTGCGCCTGCGGCATTTTTTGCCGCCGCAACAATATCTTCTTCGGCACTGTCCACCGGCACAACAAAGTCTGCCGCACGTTTACCATTTATCGACACAACGATTGTCATATCTGTTGCAACCAACTTTGACGCATCAAACGTTGGCCACGGTTCAAACACCAACATATCATCGTGCCCCAATTTTTCCCACATTTCTTCGGTCAAATGTGGCGCAAACGGATTTAACATCTGCAACAGCACTTCATACGCAGGGCGGGGCATTTTGCCCCCAAACGCATTGATATATTCCATCATCGCAGATATCGCCGTATTAAATTTCATATTATCCAAACGTTCTGTCATATCTGCAATCAGACGATGAACCAAACGTTCCTGGTCCACGGTCAACGCATCATCTGTCAGATTATCTGACAATGCCTCTACACGTTTCAAGAAACGTTCGACACCACGCAACGTATCTTCGGACCAGTTTGCACTTTGTTCCCACGGCCCCAGATACAAGATTGCCATACGACATGCATCGGCACCACTGCGCGCAACAACATCCGAACTGGGAACGGTATTACCACGTGATTTTGACATCTTGGAACCATCTGCCGCCATAATCAGACCGTTGCTGGTACGTTTTTTATACGGTTCAACACCTGGAACATAGCCTAAATCATGCAAAACCTTGTACCAGAATCTGGAATACAGCACGTGACGCGTTGTATGTTCCATACCGCCGTTATAATGATCAACCGGCATCCATTTATCCAGTTGTACACGCGAACAGAATTCATCATTATTCTTGGAATCCAGATAACGCAAGAAATACCATGACGACCCCGCCCATTGTGGCATAGTATCTGTTTCACGTTTTGCCGCCGCCCCACAACAAGGGCAGGTTGTATTTACCCAATCTGTCGCGCGCGCCAATGGACCTTCGCCATCGTCGGTTGGCTTATAATCGGACATATATGGCTGTAACAGTGGCAATTCTGATTCTGGCACCGGCACCCAACCACACTTGTCACAGTACACCAATGGAATTGGTTCGCCCCAATACATCTGACGCGAAAAACCCCAATCTTTTAACTTATATTTGGTTGTGCCACGCGCAAAACCATGCTCTGTACCATACTTAATCGCGGCTGCAATCGCGTCTTCTTTGCCCATACCATCCAAGAAAGACGAATTAATATGCGCGCCGTCACCTTCCCAAACCTTGTCTGGTTCACCACCCGCCAATACCGGTATAATATCCAGGCCAAATTTCTTGGCAAAATCCCAATCGCGCCCATCATGTGCAGGCACCGCCATAATCGCGCCAAATCCATAATCCGCCAATACATAGTCTGAAATAAAGACCGGGATTTGACGACCATTAAACGGATTTGTCGCCATAACACCTTCCAAACGTACACCCGTCTTTTCTTTGGTTACATCAGTACGTTCAAATTCAGATTTTGCACGCGCCGCAGCAATATATTCGTTTACCGCATCCACATTTGTAATCTTACCTTCATCAATCCACTTTTTCACCAACGCGTGTTCTGGGGCAATGACACAAAACGTCACACCAAATATAGTATCGATACGTGTGGTATAAACCGTCATAACATCATCACCGACCATAAAGTTGACATCCGCACCATGTGAACGCCCAATCCAGTTTATCTGTTCCGTTTTTACACGTTCTGGATAATCCACCAATGCCAAATCATCAATCAGACGGTCTGCGTATTTTGTAATTGCCAAATTCCATTGCAATTTCATCTTTTTTTCAACCGGCCCATGACAACGTTCACACTTACCATCTTCTAACTCTTCATTGGTCAAATTTGTCTTACACGCCGGACACCAATTCATCGGCAGTTCTGATTTATATGCCAATCCCGCCTTAAAGAACTGAATAAACATCCATTGTGTCCATTTGATAAATTCTGGATCCGATGTTGCAACAGTGGATTCCGGATCAAAAGACAAACCCATAATCGAAATATCACGTTCAAAAATCTTAATCAGTTCTGCCACAGATTCACTGGGGTGCTTGCCAATTTTTGTGGCATAGTTTTCAGATGAAATCCCCATGGAATCATATCCGATTGGATACAACACATCAAACCCGCGCATTCTGCGATAACGCGCCAAAACATCCATACCTGTATATGGCAACATATGACCGACATGCAATCCCGAACCTGACGGAAACGGAAATTCAATCAGATTATAATATTTTGGTTTTGAACCATCATTTTTTGGCACAAACGCACGCGCCTCGCGCCAGCGCGCCTGCCACTTTGCTTCACGGTCATGAATTTTTTTCATATCATCTGCCATATTCGTTATTCCCTTGTTGATTTTTGAACCCTAAAATCTTAGCGCGTCAACAGCACAAATTCAAGAAAAACCTTGAAAAAACACTAAAAGTTGTATAAATATATAAAAAAAGAGGTCACGATTATGGACAGCACGTCACAAATAAAAGAACGCACAGAAAAAATAAATCAAAATATCAAGCGCATCAAAGAATTACGCAAACAGCAAATGAAATATAACGGTTTTACCGCACTGACCACATTGTCAGCCATCGCGTCATATGTTGCGTCCGCCGTGACAATCGAACAAAAAGAACACGCATGGACCGTCGCTTTTTTGGTCGCCGCAGTCATAAATAATCTGGCGGCATTTTATTGCCTGGCGCAATCTAACAAAAAGGGCAAACAAGCAATGCAAGCACTGATGCGCAACACAAACACAAAGACAAAATAATCATGGGACAACTCAAGCAAAATTATTTGATATCTAAATACAACAACAAAAAAAACGACAAAGAATTTCACCTGACCCAGGCAAAATTTTCAAAATTTGGCGCAATTTTTGCGGGCGCAAACGCCAGCATTGCCGCAATCGCCGCAATAATGAATTATATAGAAGATAAAGACGATAATGCCGCCATACTGGCTTTCTTTGCATTAATATTCGGCATAATCTGCAATCATGCCTATGGCACGCACAAAGAAAGCACAAAACACGCACGCAAAGCGCACAAACAAATGCAGAAAGCACAGCGCGCGTACACCAAAGACAAAAAACAAAGATAACCCCGCAAATTCAAGCGGGTATTTTTAAATATTAAATTATTTTTTCAATTTAAAACACGCTAAAAATTCTGTATTGCCACTGCCACCCAAGACAGGCGATTTCGTTGTTCCAACCAAACCAAAACCATGTCGCTCAAACGCATCAACAACGCGATTTATTGAATAGTCATGCCAATCGTGCGACTTTATAACACCATTATATTTTGCCGCCACTTCACGCGGAACCTCAAATTGTGGCTTTATCAAGGCAATAATTGTTTTCGCGCCCCATTTCGGCAACGCGCCAACAATATCCACCAACGACACAAACGACACATCAATAACAATCAAATCCACCAAGGCTTGCACGGGCAGGGCACGAATATCCGTCCGTTCCAACGACACAACACGCGGATGATTGCGCAATTCTGGCACCAATTGATTTGTTCCCACATCCACCGCATAGACCCGCGCCGCCCCACGCGACAACAAAACATCTGTAAAACCACCGGTACTGGCACCAACATCTAAACACGCGGCACCATCTGGATTTACATTAAACACATCCAACGCGTGCGCCAATTCCAAACTGCCACGACCATCAGAATAGGGCTAAACACCACCCACCAATCCGACTGCATCAGACACAGACTGACTGGGCTTTTTGGCCGAGACA
>JAZNAO010000020.1:0-6058 GCA_045586565.1 Candidatus Enterousia sp.
CGCGGGAACAACATTTAAAAATATCAAAGGCACATATAAATTTACAGATGATTGTGCATACAGTGAATAAAACACCCAACAAATCAACACCCACGCAATTGCGTGGGTGTTTTAATGAATAATCAGATTCTATTTTCTACATGCGCATTGGCATCAACACATACAACGCATCTGTATCTTTGTCCGTTGAATTGATTTTTGTCGGTGCCAAAGGATCCTGCATTTCCATTTGGAATTTTTCACCTTCGACCTGGCCTGCAACATCCAGCAAGAATTTCACATTAAACACAACAGTAAACGAACTGTCACCATTGTATTCAATATCTAATTCTTGGGTTGCAGTTCCGGCATCTGGACTGGACGCATTGATGACCAATTTATTCATACTAAACGTCAACTGCACAGACTTTGTTTTATCAACACTGGCCACAGAAACCAAGTCCACCGCGTTAATAAATTGTTTTCTATCCAAAATTGCAATCTTGTCATTACCCTTTGGAATAACAACACGATAATTTGGATACTGTGCATCAACCAATTTGCTGGTCAATGTCGCACTGCCCACTGTAAAGCGTGCCTTGGTATCTGACAATTCGACCATAACATCATCGACATTGGCGTCTTCTAATAACTTTGACAATTCGCCAATTACGCGACGTGGCAAAATCACAGATGGCATTTCCGCAGAACCTGCCGGTGCCGGCATCGCACACAGCGCCATACGTTGTGCGTCTGTTGCAACCGCAGTCAATTTTTTCACATCTGCATCATCTGCAATATGGAAATAAATACCACCCAAATGATAACGAACATCATCTGTTGGAATTGCAAATTTTGTTTGATTGATTAAATGTGCCAAATCACCTGTTGTCATTTGGAACTTTGTGGTCAAATTACTGCCCGCCATGGCTGGGAAATTTTCTGCCGGTAATGTTGGCAAACGAAATACCGCACGACCACTGGATACAACCAATTGATCCCCAGACTGCTTAAAAGAGATTTCTGCATCATCTGGCAATTTACGGACGATATCGTACAACATCTGAACCGGCACAGTTGTTTTACCGCCCAATGTAATATCGGCCGCCACATGTTCAACCAATTCCAAATCAACATTTGTTGCAGACAGAATTAAATCATCTGCCACTTCTAATTTAACGTTCATCAATATCGGCAGTGTAGCACGCTTTTCCACAATAGATTGCATATGCCCCAGCGCACGTATCAAAACCTGACGAAATACTGAAAATTCCATTTTATATGCTCCTGTTTCCTTATATATATGTGTGTGTTCCTACACTCTGTTGTTCACAGTCTACCAAAAAACACCGATTCGGTGCAAGACCAAATACAATAAAAAAACACCCGCACGAACAAAATCATGCGGGCATCAACCACAAATACTTTTTTATTCTGTTACATCCATATCATCGGGTGTATCCACAGCGTGCTGTTCCACGGCACGTGCCACCGTCTCTATCTGCAACAATTGATTTTCCAATGCGGCACGTTCTGATGACTTATATCCTGTTTCTTCTGATGGGGTCACAGTCCCTGATACCTCTGCCGACTGGGAGCCCCCAACTATCGCAGGGTTTATCAAGTTTTTATATATCTCTATCGCTTCGTGTGTTCCCGCCATATCGCGCGCCAACAGTTTATTTTCAGGTCCTGGGAAGAACCATTCATCCAACTTTACCGCCGTAATTTGCATAATCGGGCGCGTTCGCGCCTGGGACAACCATTGGGGCAAGAACGGCACATCAGAATAATACCACAATGCACCCCAATAAAAAATCCCCATAACGACAATACCGCGAATAATACCAAATATTACCCCCAGAGTTTTGTCTGTAACGTTCATAATACTGCCCTGGATTTTATCACGCAATTTTTGATTTAAAAATCCGACCAATATTAAAATCGCAAAAAAGACAACAAAGTAAGATGCGACCAGCGTTCCAACCGTCGAATCGGATAAATCAAACCATGACTGTAATAATTTATCCAACCATGGCGATGCGAAACGCGCACCAACTGCCGCCACCACCCAAGATAACGTTGCGATTGTTTCAAACACACCACCACGAATGGTTGCCCACACAGTGGATGCAAAAATAATCGCAACATATATGTAATCAAGCGTCGTTAAATCAAACATTTTGATTCCGATTTATTGCTTATTTTTTGCTTTTGTCTTTACGAACCAGAACATAACCCAAGCCAGCGACAAAAACGACCAACAAACCCCAAATCCAACCAGTTGAAGAACCCTTTTTTTTAGCAGGAGCCTTTGCAACGGCTGCATTTGCAGAATATTCAATAATAATATTTGCGCGTTCTGGATGTTCTGCTTTGAACTTTTCTGCATCTTCGGCCAATGCCTGCTTATTCGCAGCCGCAACAGCCTTTTGTTCATCAGTCAAGTCCGCTTCAACCAAAGCGCGGATATCATCCTGGGTAAAGTCCGCATATCCCTGTTCACATTTGTCACCAATAATCATAACAGGCACACCACCAGATGGCAAATCACATTCTTCAACAATTTCCAAGAATTTTTCATGATTGGCCTGGTCTGTGATATTGACCGCAGTTACCTTCAATTCTGGATATTCATATGCCAATGTCCCAGAAATAAATTCACGTGCATGCTGACAGTGTGGGCAACGTGGGGAATGATAAATTGTAATATCGGCTGCGGATGCCGCACCAACAAATGTTAAACCATATACGGCTGATAATAATGCTGTTTTTTTCATATTTACTCCTTTTCGATGGTGTGATTATAGAAAATATTTTATAGATGTCGCAAGTGCTTTTTAATAAATCTTTCCTGTTGATATTTTATTTATATTAGACAACCTGTAAAATATAACCAAACCCCAGGATAAAGAATGTTTACACTATCACAATTTCCCCTGCCCTATGCCACATATGCATTGGCACCATATATGTCCCAAGAAACATTGGAAACACACCACGGCAAACACGTTGCCACATATATAGACAACCTGAATCAATTGATTGAAAACACACCATACGAACAGGTATCATTGACAGAAATCATCCAAGAATCTGCAAAAAAGCCATCCGACACAAAAATATTTAACAATGCCGCCCAGATTTACAATCATAACTTTTTCTTTCATGGCCTGTGTCCCAATTGCGAAACCCAAATACCGCGTGAAATAACCGATGCATTTGGGGGCACAGAAAACTTTAAAGAACAATTCAAGAACGCCGCCACATCCGTCTTTGGCAGCGGTTATACATGGTTGGTCCGCGACGGCAATGAATTAAAAATTATAAATACATCAAATGCCGACACCCCAATTGCACATAATATGAAACCCATATTGACTTTGGACGTATGGGAACATGCCTACTATCTGGATTATAAAAACAAGCGCACAGATTTTATCGATTCGTTTTTAGATAATTTGGTCGATTGGGATTTTGTTTCAGAAAACTTGAAACAATAATATATTGGCGACAAATAAATGTCGCCATTTTTTAATGCAGATTCATCAATCTAATATCATCAAATTCAGAATATTTGTTAAACATTGCACGCGCAAATGGACACAACGTAATTATATGTCTATGTTGACTGCGTGCCATATTTGCGACATTACGCACCAATGTCAAACCAATTTTACGATTTCTGAAATCAGGATGCACATTGGTATATTCAATAATAAGTTTATCAATACCAATCCGCACAAAGGTTATTTCACCAACCTTTTGTCCATGCATAAACGCATCAAAACCGTCATTATTCGGTGATACAAAATATTTAACATCTTTTTCCATATTCCAAATATATCACGCACAAAGCATATTTGGTATATGACAGTTTTCAAAAAAAATCCCCGAAATGGGGATTATTTATTTTTGCACAAAATGCACACTGTATTGCGGTTTTTTGTCCGCCCCCAGTGCTGCACGAACAACCTTGTTCGACGCGACCTGGACCGCGCGTACCAGATTATTTCTGTCTTTGCGTTCGGCCTTGGTCAAGCCATCGATTGCGCGTGTGATTTCAATTTGAATTTGACGCTTCATAAATCCTGTTTCGTCTGTTTCAAAGATACCCGCACTGGATACTTCTGGGACCCCCTTTAAGAATCCACGTTTGTCCACAGGTAATGTCACAAATACCGCACCGTTTGATGCAATCTTTTTACGGTTTTTATAAACCTGGTCGTTGGCACTGCGTTCTGTTTCGCCTTCCATGACGACGTAACTGGTTTCGATTGTTTCGGCAACGTATGGTTCCGCACCGTCTGATAACGCCAGCATTTCGCCATTATGCAATACCATCATGTGTTTCGCACCACCACGTTCCATCGCCATTTTACCGTTCAACATTTCGTTGATATAGTCACCATGCATTGGAACAGATACCTGGGGATGAACCATATCATAAAACTTTTCCAGTTCTGGACGACCGGCGTGACCACTGGCATGCAAATTGTCTGTATCAAATATCGTATGTGTTTTAACACCCATACGCGCCAATTTGTTATACAGATATGACACGTCTTGTTCGCGTCCTGGGATGATAATCGCACTGAACACCACAGTATCTGTTGGTTGCAATTTTAATTCTTTTACCTGGCCATGACACAAACGTGTCAACATTGCGAATTTTTCACCCTGGGAACCGGTTAAGAAAATTGCTTGCTTTTCTGCCGGCAGGTCTTTGATTTCACTGTGCAGATAAACATCATCTTTGTTCAAATAACCAAATTTCACGCCCATTTCACGGAATTCTGGCAATCCGACATATGGCACAGGATTTGGATTACTGCGTTCTTTAATCGCCGCAACACGACCGGCGGCACGCGCCGCTTCGGAAAACATTTTCATACGTGCCAAACTGCGTGAATAACCCGTTACCAAAACACGCCCCGGGGCATTTTTCATGATTTCTGTCAGTGTTTCGCGAACCTGGGTTTCAGTGGTCTGTTTGGTCTGGCGTGAAGAATTTGTTGAATCGCACATACATGCCAATAATTTTGGATCAGAACCAATTTCCGCCAGGCGCGCAAAATCTGTTGGTGCTTCGATTGGAATATCGTCGTTAAATGTCCAGTCACCTGTGTGTAAAATCTTGCCCGCAGGTGTTTGGATGATTAACATTTGCGCTTCTGGCACACTGTGGGTGACGTGGAAAGTTTCAACCGTAAACGGATCTAAATCCAATGTTGCGCCGTTATGGTCAAATTCTACAATGTCTGTATTTGGATTAAAGTCCATTTCAATTCCCGCAAACGTACGGCGCAGAATTTCCGCAGGAAAACGTGTGCAATAAATTGGCTTTCTGAATTTTGGCCAGATATATTTCAATGCGCCGATATGATCTTCGTGACCGTGGGTGATAACAAACCCAACAACGTCTTTTTTACGTTTTTCCAGCCATGTTGTATCACAGTATTGAACGTCACCGGCACCGATTTCTTCGTCCAGAAATCCCATACCACAATCAACCACCAAATATTTACCACGGTATTTATAAACATACATATTCTGGCCGATGTGTTCCAAGCCACCCAATGCCATAAAATAAATCTTGTCATCATTGGCATCGGTTTCGTGTTTGTTCATACCTTTAATCGCGCGCGGTGTTTTTGGCGCGGCACCTTTTTTTGGTGCAGTCTTTTTTTCTTTTACTTTTACCATTTAAATTCCTTTGTTTTGTTAAACATTTTGCACGACCACCCAATTCATTGCCAATAAAGACAAATGTCCTTATCCGTAGTGAATCTGTGGTCGCACGACCATTTTCCCATTGTATTTTATTACCATCAATAAAGATACGGGATAGTTCCATTTTGGATACAGCACATATCCAAACATTCTCTTCACACCACATATGATAGTATATTTTCCCCTAAAATCAAGAAATAATCGGTATTATTCTTTATAAGTGCAGTTTTCACGAAAACGATATGTGCCCTTTTCATCGGTAAAATATGTGTCGGGTTCAACATAGCAATCCGTCATCGATTCCGCAACGGTATTAAATCTTATCGTCCCGTCACTTTGTTCCGAC
>JAZNAO010000021.1:0-30485 GCA_045586565.1 Candidatus Enterousia sp.
AGATGACTAAAAAAAATACTTGCCTTGGTGCGGGGTGGGGTGGTATTGTGTGCGCCATACGCGAAAAAAAAAGAGAGTAAAAATGAAAGAAGATAAAGTCCCATTACTAAATATTCGTGAAATGGAAAATTTATTAAATGCGCCTGCAAATCAGATGCTGATTATCAATCATTTGAATAACACGATAAATCAGCCGACTTATGCAGGAATGCCGGTATCTGTTCGTTATGATGTTGCAAATATGGCCAAGGCATATATTGAACGTATGCCACAAATGCGTGGACGTAAATTGGTTGCAACAGCAGTGCGTGGTGTGCCAGTATTTTCATGGAACGGTGCGGAGAAATTTGTGCGTTACGCGATGAGTGATGATATGTCACAATATATGGTTGGCAATATTATAACGTTTAATTTGGAAACAAAACAGTTTGAATCAAACCCGGCGGGTTGGATGGGATTAAATAATGATGCAACAAAGTCCAGTGATGGAAAATTTATTGGTCTGGATAGGTTTTTGTTGCGGTTGTATGTGTTTTCTAATATTAGAAATGCATTGTTATCACCGTTGGGCACAGGTAAAATGAAATAGGGTATCGATTTAAAATTCGATATTGGTGCAGGTTTCGGTGGGTGTTCCCCAAGTTTTACAGTTCTTGGTGCCGAATATTGGATTGCGGACATTTAAACATTGTTGTTGTTTTACGCATTTTTCACAAATCAATGTTTCGGGATCAAATGTGGTATCTACTGTTTCTCGATAGTTATAGTCATTCAGTTCGTAATGACCTTTTAGTTGTTCTTCGGTATAAGCAGTTTTGCTTGCATTTTTTTGGGCGCTGGCGTTATCAGTATTGACAGCAAGTCCAGCGGTAACAGCAGTGCCTACAATGCTTGTGGGTATTGTTGCAATATATAGTGCTATAGCTACTTCTATGCCCACACTGGCAGAACCTGCTGATATAACCATTGCTACAATTGCTGCGGCCGTAATAAGTGCGCCGATAATTGCTGTTCCTATCCAATTCTTTGGCGGTTTAGGAGCTTTGGGCAAACCTGACATGGATGCTAATGATACGCATGATTGGCGGGCGGATTCACGACGTGCATCTTCTGCATTTTCGCCATGAATTATCGCTTGGCGTTCGGAGATGAGGTTATAATCGCGCAACATTTGTTCGGTCATTTGATTATAACGTGCACCATAATTTTTGCGTGCCTGGTTTAATATATAATTTCCAACTGTTAAGCGCATCGACTGGGTCAGGTTTGGAAAACGTGGAACCTGGGTGCCGAATATATCAGACATTCCTGGAATGTTGTGACCGGTCATACAGTATTCCACAATCGGATCTGATTCGATTGTAGAAATAATTGAATCTATTTGTCGTTGAATTGTAGATATGGAATTAGATATATTTTCTCGTTCGTTATTGCTTATTTTTTCACTGCCTACTTTATTCAAGTATTCATTTATACTTGTTAATTTTCCATTTTTATCCAATCCAATTGAACCCCAATACATCGCGCCAGTTATCAGGCCTGCAAACGGTGCCACAGATTGTAATGGTTCAGATAGGTTATCAGGAATACGTCCCAGTTCTGTATCCGTAATATCGGCGACAGAATTTCGGCAATTACCAAATCCTATTGTGTTATTGGACTTATCAAATGTATATTGACACAGACTATATTCCAATGACGTTGCACCCAGGTTATCGTCAATAATAATTGCATTACAATTTGTGGTATCGCCACAAACACGCAACATCGATTCGTTTAATGCCTTTTGGCATGTTGCCAATAGACTGTTATCGATATTTACCATCAGACCCGTAACCATCGTCGACAATTCATCGTAAATTTGTTCGTCACGAATTTCGTCTTTGCCGTATATTTTCTGGCAACCGACCAATTTGTCATATGGGCACATACGAATAATTGTGTCTGTATCCATTCCGACACATTGGGCGTAGTCGTCACCACAAACATCCGGTGATGTTAAACATTCGCGCACTGCCGTTGTGCATGAATCAACACGCATAGACGCCAGGCGCGCCAGAACATAATTCCATATTGGGGATTTTTCGGCAGACTTTTCATCGGTGGTATCAATGCCACATGCATTTAATTCAGGTGCGCAAAATGACATCATTGTGGCCGGATGTGTTAAACACATATCATATGAACCATCATCATCTGCAGGATCAAATTTATCATGGCATGCGTTTCTGAAACATTCGGAAATATTTCCAATACAATCATTGCGGGAACTGTTTTCGGCAATCAATTCGGCGTTCTTTAATTGTGGTGCATTTGCCTGCAGAAATGTTTCCCATACACGGTCGGCCACAGATGTGCATTGTTTTAATATCGAATCGCATATTGGGCGTTTTGCATCCAATGTATCATATGTTGACATTGTGATATCAATACTGGATTGCGTGCCCGCAATGGTATACATTTCTGTTGCGCGTAATTTATCGCCACGTGTATTTGTTATATCAAATGCAGATATTGATGCGCATTTGGAAAAGTCATTCCCACAGCCGGCGGTTGTTTGCATACACCGTTGAAATTCAGTAACGCATTCGCCCAAAGTGTATTTGTTTTCAGATTGTAATTTGGCGTATGCCACGCTGCGCATTTCTGATTGTGTTGTTGCCAATTCAGTTGTGGCGACATTTTGTGCATCTTTTAATCCGTTTTCATATGCAATACAATCTGATTTTATTTGTTGAGAATACATCAATTGCATCATGTCGGCATTTGATTCACATTCAGGCATGCGTTCCAGGCATAATGCTGATGCAGATAAAAATAATTCATCGCCACGTTCGTCATCCGATTCGTTGATATCGTCGTCGTCATCAGAAACATTGTTATTCCACAAAGATAAATCAACGCTTGATTTTGTTAAATCTGCAGTGTCAATTGTAATTGTACCCGCCGTGGCTAGTTGTTTTGTCTGGGATTTTATTTCATCAATCTGTTTTTGTTTCTCGTCCAGTTTAAATATGGTATTACTGCATTGACAGCGTCCACCGGGCATGTTGTCCAACATGCAAAAAGCATCCATGCATCCGTTGAATTTTTCATTACATGTTTGATTGCCAATTGTGTTTTTTGTTGCGGATGCGACCTGGGTTCCATTGTTGATAACAGATTGCGTACTAACACGCGCGCCATGACAGTTAAATGTCATGAACGCAGATGTTAGTATTGCGTATACTGAAACTAGAACTGAATATCTGTGCATTTTTCAACAGGATCTGCCCATGCCTTGCACCAGTTACGGCGTTGTTTTTTACATTTTTGTGTTTTGACACATTTGTGACAAGACAATGTTTCCCACGAAAATGTTGCTGTGACTGTTTCGCGGTCTGTTATTGAACTCATCTGGGCAGAAGCAGACAATTGGACATCTCTTTCTGTAGATGTGCTGGTTTCGCCCCTGTTGTCTCTATTATTTTTGGTGCGGCGAATGATTGGTTCTGGGGTAATAGAACCGCCGGCCATGGCCAAACATGCCATACGGGCACTGTCACGACGAACTTCTAATTCATTTTCTTCGTCGATTTTTGCCATACGTTCACCCAGTGTTACATAGTCTTTATACATTTTTGTTTCTAATTCGTCATATTTGCGGTTATAGTTTTCCTGGGCTGCCTTTAATGCAGATGTTGCAATCATATTACGAACCTGGTGTGTCAATTCTGGGAATCGTGCGTATTGTGCAGATTGACGCTTATCGTTGTTTGTTTCAAATTCGTCAATACCACCTAGTTCACGTCCATTCATACCCTGGACCCGACGACCGGTCATACAGAACTGAACCGTTGGGTCTGATTCGACGGATGCGATTGCAGATGCGATATTGTTTTGCAATGTCATCAACTCTGCCTGGATTACGTTTTCATCTTGTTTTGCAAAATTATTATAGAGTTCAAGTTGGTCTTCTTTGACGATGTTTGCGTAATTTTCAACCAGGCTGCCATCTGTCTGATCAACAAAGCTGATTCCTGACCATGGGATTTGGTTGTTTATGCGTGCACCCCAAATTTTTAACGATGTTCCATATTCGGTGCCTGTGATATTTTTTTGCAGTTGGGACAATATTTCTGCAACTGTTGAGCCGCTGGCACCTTTATTATCGACTGCAATGCTGTTTTCACCGTTATTTAGGGTGGTTGTCGATGGCGAAGACATGTTTACCGCCCCCAATTCGTAATCCTGAATCAACGATACATCATTACGACAATCGTTACTAAATGTTCCTGTTAAGAATTTTTGTCCGTTTTCTGTATCGCCTTTGGTATCATATGCACATAGTTCGTATTCCAATGTGCGTGCCCCCAGGTATTCGTCAACGATCATCGCGTTACAGTCTTCGGTGTTGCCACAGACGCGCAACATTGATTCGTCTAATGCCTTTTGACATGTTTTCAACATATTGTTATCAATATTCATAAATATACCCTGGACCAGACTATAGATTTCTTCATCCATTTCTGCTTTGTCTTTGGTGCTTATTGTCGTGTCATTATATTTATACTGGCATCCAACCAATTTTTCATATGGGCACATATCCATAATCGCTTCGGTCGTCATACCGATACATTGTGTGTAATCTTTGCCACAACGATCGGTTGCGGTTAAACATTCTTTGACCGCATTGGTGCATGAATCAACACGCATAGACGCCAATCGTGCAACAACGTATTCCCATATTGGGGATTTTTCTGCAGTGTTGGCGGATGTTGCATCAATGCCACATGCATTCAGTGGAACCAAACACACGTTTAACATTGTTTCAGGCTGGGTCAAGCACATGTCGTATGAACCGTCTGGATCATTTGGATCCATCTTGTCGCGACATGCCTTTTGAAAGCAACTGGAAATGTTACCAATACAATCCTGGCGGGCATTGTCTTCGGCGATTAGTTCTGCATTTTTTATTTGTGGGGCAACTTCTTTTAAGAATGTTTCCCAAACCATTCCTGTGGTGGTTTCTTGCTGGCCTAACTTATTGGTTGTAACTTTTTTATCTGCATTTACGCATGATTTCAATATGTGTTCGCATAATGGTTTTTTTGCCATCAATGAATCATATGTTGATGCAGAAATATCAATAGTTGTAACGGCACCATGTATAGTATATGTTTGTGCGTGGTTTGTGCTGGACTTACGTAGACCGCTGTTGTCCATGCCAGACATACTGGCACACTTTGAAAAGTCATCACCGCAATCTGCCGTTGTTTGCATACACTGCTTAAACTGTAATGTGCATTGACCCAAGTCATATTTGTTGGCGTTTTTGAATTGTTCCAATGCCGCGGCACGCAATGCCTGTTCGGCAGTATACAGTTTTTGTTGTGATGCGGTTTTTTGCTGTTTCAATGTATTTTCGTATGCCGCGCAGTCTGATTTTATCTGTTGTGCATATAGCATTTGCAACATATCAATATCGGCCGCACATTCTGGAATTTGTTCGGCGCATAATCCCGATGCAGTGATATGCAACGCATCGCCTGTTTTGCCGTCAACTGCCGATGTGTATGTGTTTCCGTCTTCTTCTTCGTCGCCAAATGGATTGGCAAACCAAGATGCTGTATCAATCATATTGTTGGATGATGGTGTGTCGCCGTTCAATACTTTTTGTGCTGCGTCGTTTGCCGCAGTGATTGCAGCATCGGCCGCGTCACCCATTTCAATGCGTTCAACACCATATGTTGCCATTTGGTATGTCTGCTGGTCCAGTTTTTCAATTTCGTTCATGACGGTATTTAATTCAGTAATACGATTACTGCACATGCATCTGCCGCCAGTTGCATTATCTAACATGCAAAAACTGTCCATACAGCCGTTATACTTTGCGCGACATTCTTCGTTGACAATAACGTTTTTTGCGGCGGTTGCAACCTTGGTTCCAGTGGACACAACTTTTTGTGTTGTGGTTGCCGCACGTGCTGCAACCTTTGGTGCGGTTGTCGGTTGTGTCGCCGCACGTGCAGATGTTGTGCGAACCGCACTGCGTGCCGACGAGATTGTTGCCGGTTGTGTCGCAGCGCGTGCGCTCACCGCACTGCGTGCTGTGGTTGTGGCCACAGGTGTTGCCCCAGTGTCAGCAGTTTGCGTGCGTGTGCGACGTGTCGTTGTTGCCGCATCAGAATTCCCAATAAAACCAATGGTTGCCAAGAATATTGCAATAATTTTCGTCATATAAAATCCCTTCCAATGAATTGATTTTATCACAATTGTCTAATTTAGGAAAGTAGATTTTTATGTTTTTATTAAAAATTTTCTAAGTTTGTGATGACGGTTATGCCGTCTGATTCCCATTTTGAAATCATGCTGTCTAAATCAAGGATGTTTGTTGATGCCAAGTATATCGCCGGTGTGACATTGTGTTCGTGGGCGATTGCGGTGACTTTTTTTATCGGCGATGGTTTGCTTTTGCCTGTGGCGAACCAGTTGTCGTCGTCAACTGCCCAGAAATCATCATCGTCGTGTGTGATAATTGCATGCATGTCTGTTATTATCGTATTGTCAATGATGGTAAATGTAATGCCTTGATTACTTAGGTGTTCAATCAATTTGTTGCAGGGTGTTGTTTGGGTTGATGCAGGTTCGTCAAAATTTATTGATGTGAAAACGGGTGTATCCGAAAACATCTGGGCGTCATCTTCAAAAGAAAAATCAAAATCGTCTGGCAGGGGCAGGTCGGCATCTGGTGCAACGTCAGGTTCGGTTGTTGATGGTATTTCTGTGTTGGGGGTTGGCTCCGCGGGTTGAATTGCGCGTTCACTGTATGTTTTGAAATCTTCGATATTATATTTGGTGTGCAAAAACGCATGACGAATTTCGTCTGGGATTTCACGTGTGTCTGTGTGTGTTTCGGGTGGCGTGTCGGCATCCGTTGTATTGGTGTTGGTGTCGGTTTTTTTTCTAAATTTTGGTAATTTAATCTTTGGTATTGGAATTGTAATCAGTGGTTGTTTTGTGCGTATAATCAACGCGCTGGTTGCGACGTATAGTGGAATCATGGCCAAGATTAAAATACCGAAAACAAACCCAGGAAAACCGCGCAAGTGTGCATGTGCCAAGCGGTGCCATTGTGCGCCATTAAAAATGTTGAATTTAAACATAAAGTATAAAATTGCCCATGTGGCACATACATAGCACACCGACCAAATCAGGAAATATTTGTGCGACTTTAAAAAATCTAAAACTTTTTTCATTTCAATTTAAATTATAGACAACGGTTATAATTTGTCAATGCAAAACTAATAAGTATGTTTTTTTTGTAAAATATGTTTTTTTATATCTTTTTTTATGGTATAATGCAGGGAATTACAAGAGGGAATTTTTCATGTCTGGATTACAAAAATTGTTTAGTGTTTCTTTTATGGCGTTGCTGTCTTGTGCAGTGTTTGGCGGCGCGGACGCAGCCCCGGTTACAGGACGTGGGACGTCAGAAAATGTGCGTTCTGCATCGACGGCACGTATGCCGACAATGCCAACGATGCCGATAATTTCTGTGGGAAATTTAAACACAAATGTCCCAAATCAACCAAGTGTTCCAGACGTTCCAGATACGCCGGATGTGCCAGATACGCCAGATGTTCCAGATGAACCGGATGTGCCAGATACACCCGCGCCGGAATGTCCAGATGGCGGTGTGAAAAATTCTGCATATACGATTGATAATTGTATGAATGATGTTTTAATGTGCATAAATACAGGCGCATTACCGAATGGATTAAACGATTTGTTTGATGAAGATATTCGAAATTCTGTAGTGAACGGTATGAATCTGTGCCTGAATCAGGTCAATAAATGTATATCTGATGTTCGTCGTGATTGTAAAAACGTCTATCGTTCGTCGGCAGATGTTTGGATTGATTTTAATGCACGTAAGATTCAGCCAGAATATTTTAACTTTGTATTACGCAAGACGGGTTTGACCCCAAACCAGGCTGAAAATACATGTCGTCTGTTGGATAAGAATACGTATGGAACGTCCTTTGCGGCGGTGGATAATGATGGCCGCACAACCACCGAATATAATAATGTGGTTGGTGCGTATAATGGTCAACATGGTAATGTTTTAATCAAGGTCAATCCCCAGGGGGCCAAGGTAAATGATGGTAATCCGGGTGTTGATGGGGCGCGTGGACATTATGCACGTTGGGATGCGACAACGGCAACATGCTATGTTCGTGTGGCGGCGTATAACAAGGATAAACATATTACAAATACGTGGCTGTTTGGTGCCGCCGGGGACGATAAACCGGCCGAAGTATGGAAAGCCGCGGGTGATTCTTTTACGTGTAATAAAGACTTGTTTGGGTTTGCCTTGATGAAAGATACCAGTACCGCTGCCGTTGTTGGTGTTGGTGGTGGAACCGTGTTGGGGGTTGGAATTGGTGCAATCGCCGGACACGGCAAACGTGCGTTTGATTGTTCAATTGACAAACATCGTGAATTGCTGTTTGAAGAATTACGCAATGGCAGAAATGTCGCCATATTAAATGAATATTTGGTCAATGACATTTCTGTGTCTGGTGGTGCGGTGTCGCCAGAATCGTGTGATGAATTTGTCAAACTGTATGATAAATTGAATCAATATGATACGGCGGTATCAGAATGTGGCGGTAAAACATTTATTGTCAAGGCAAGAGTAGTCGAAGAAGATCAAGATTTGATTGTGCCTGCGGAATGTAAAGAAGACAACAGATGGGCAGAATGTTTAACGGCATTGAAACAAACAAACACTGCATTTTTGGAATGCGATGGCGTTGATTCTGTTAAGAATTTGCAAGGTTGCATGAATCATTTGCGGACCCAGGGATACGCTGTGACGCAAAATGGTGATAAGTATTCGGTTGTCAAGGAAACATCGGAAGTAAAGTATTCGGCAGATTGTATGTATCAGAAATTAAATCTGGAAAAGGGCAGCAAAGACAGCAAATTTTATTGCCCGGCCGAAACGGGAAAATGCCTGACGGCGGAAAATCTGCAAGGAGAAATTAAACGTCTGCAATTGGTTATTACGGAAGGTGTTGTCGAATTGATGCAAAATGGCGAAAAATCTAATATGGGCAAAAGTATTGGAATTGGCGCCGCCGCCGGTGCCGGGGCAGGTGGTTTGGCCACGGCGATAACTGCGTTTGTTGAACGTGGAAATATCAATTGTCGTGTTGGTGATGGTCTGGCCCAGGTCGGATTAAATAAGTCACATGCGATTGATTCACTGCGCGATATTTATGTAAAGTGGAATTTGAATTTGCCAGAGACCGCGGCCCCAACCGCATTGGTTGATGATTGTCAATCGTGGAAAAATACATGTGCGGCATTTATGGATATGAATCAGTGTCATTCGGCCCAGTTTAATTATAAGCCTGTTGGTGCGTCGTCAACGACATTGGTGCCATCGGCATGTGCAGTGTCGGGCAGTGTATGTATTGAAAATTATCCCGTTGCAAAATCACACGGTGCATGTGAATAAAAATCCCGCCATTGGCGGGATTTTTTGAGACATGAGATATGAAACAAGTGACAGGAATAATTCAATAAATAAAAGTTTATCTTTGTCCGCTTACTCCCCCTTGTCATTGCGAAGGAACGCAGTGACCGCGGCAATCCAGTAATTATTACCGAATAATCCTGTCCCCGGTGTGGGGCGGGTCAGAATTCTGTTGTCAATAAAATTGATGAATATTTGATATGTTCTTGATTTTTATATTTGTTAGATACCATAAAATATGATATAATCAATGCATCGGCGGACGTTCGGTGCAATGTTTTTGTGTATCTATATAAAAAAGCATCGTGAATCTGCACAATTTTTATATATGGGGGCATACAGGGATGAAGAGAATTGTAACTGTTGTTTTTGGGTTTTTGATGGTCTGTGGCAACGCAAATGCCGCAGGTTATACGTGTGATACGACCAAGAAATACTCTTCTTGCGATGCGGGGCGCTATTTGTCATATAATGGTGCATATAATGCAACACCGACGGTTGGTAACACGTGTGCCGCATGTCCCGTGGGGAAATCGTGTGCGGGTGGCACGGCGGCGCCGGTTGCATGTGCGCGCGGTCAATACGCGCCGGCCGGTTCTGCGACATGTATCGCGTGTCCAGATCCCAGCACACATTACACAACAGATCTGCCAGATGAATTGTATGTAAAAAATGCAGATGGGACGATTGACAGGACGCTGGTATATGCGTGGTCTGGTTTTTCATCTTTTACACCTGGGGATATTTCATCTTGTGCTGCGTATATTTCCTATGATACAGCAGCGGGAAATTTTCAGGTAGAAAACATCAAATATAATTCTGTAACTGGTAAATATGATACACCTGCCTATGGCTGGTTACCATATTATAACAATGTAAAAGCGGGATATTATATTGAAACACGATATGCTGATGCGTATTGTGATTATGGTTCGGTTCAACTATATCGTTATGGTCGTCAATGCCCGGCGGGTGCCTCCTGTCCAGGTATGTCTACGTTGTTGTCATGTTCTGATCCAGATCATCCGTATCTGGAAAATGATACATTGGGTTACAAAATATGTGATGATGGTTCATATCAAGCCAATGTGGGACAAAGTTTGTGTAAATCATGTGAAGTGCCAGACGAGGGGTGTTTTGTGGCAAAAACAGGAATGACGGGCGCGACAAGTATAACTGCATGTTATCTGGAACCTGATACAGAATGCACCGATGAAAGGGGGACATATCATTATATAGAAAAATGTTATTATGATTATTTTGATGTTGATAATGCCACCGATGCAGAAAAGCGGGCGCGCTGTGATGAATTAGGCGGCGAGTATGGAAACGGCTGTTATTATGAGGATGAAAATGGGAACACATTTGATGCGTGTATGGCGGGATGTGGTGCGGATGGCGAACCGGCGGAATGTTCAAGCTGTCCTGATGATTTTGGTATGATGATATTTGATTTGGCCACAGGAAATATGGTGTGTTCGGAAACTGCCGGATGTATGTAAAACATATAAAATAGTAAATTTTAGTAAAAAAACCGCCAAACGGCGGTTTTTTACATTGCTTTATATAGATAAATAAAAGTTTATCTTTGTCCACTTACTCACCCTTTGTCATTGCGCGCGCAGCGCGGCAATCCAGTTATATGCGCGTAAAACGCGCACAAATAATAATGATACTATGGACTGGATCGCCACGGTCATTTCACTCCCCTCGCGATGACAAGGGGGGGAGTAACTTTACTTAAATAAACTTTTATTTATCTGTATATCTTGTTTTGTGTTTCGTAAAGGCAAACTGGGGATTTTCTATTTCGGTGTCTGAATGCATTTTTATGTGGCAATCCGTAGCGGTATATATCAATATTTTTGTGCCCCAGGAACGTTTTCCTAAATCATGTATTGTGATTGCGTGGGGTGATAAAAAGGTTTATAATGGTTGTGTCTTAATTACAAGACAAATTTAATCTTAAAAGGAGAGAAAAGATGAGAGGACTGACGAACTATGTTCTTATACCATTGACATTTATCGGCGCCCTGAACTGGGGGTTGGTGGGTATCTTTGGTTTTGACTTGGTCGCATTTTTGTTTGGACCAGCAACATTGGCCAGTAATATCGTGTATGCGATTATTGGTATCGCAGCATTGATATGGCTGATTTGGATGTTTATCGATCGCCCGGTTTCGCGTAACGACCGTTAATGTTTCGCATTCAGTTTCATGTCCACGCCCCATAAAAACACGGGGCGTTTTTTATTGCTGATTTTGGGCGATTGCGTTTTCTAAATCTGATTCGCCCCAGATTGTAATCCCCAGTTGTTGCGCCTTGGTCAATTTACTGCCTGCGTCCGTTCCTGCCAGAACAATGTCTGTTTTTGATGATACACTGCCCGATACGGTGGCGCCCATTTGTTCCAGTTTTTCACGTGCATCGTTACGTGTGTATTTTGATAATGTGCCGGTCAATACAACTTTCTTGCCGGACAAAATCCCGTCGGTCGTTGGTTGGGCGACAGATGTGTTGTGGATATTTATCTGTTTCAACAGTTTATCCAGCGTCTGGGCATTATGCCCGTCGGCAAAGAAAGATACAATTTCATTTGCCATTACGTCGCCAATGCCGTCAATTTGTGTCAGTTTCCATAATGGTGCCGTGCGCACTGCATCCAATGAACCAAATGAACGTGCCAATAATTTTGCAGTTACGGCCCCGATATCTGGGATGCCAATCGCGTATAATAATCGATGCAAATCGACGTTGCGTGCGCGTTCAATGGATGCGTTTAAATTTGTTACAGACTTTTCGCCAAAACCATCCAGATTTTGTATTTCATTTCCATGACGCGCAATCAATGTAAATATATCGGCCGGGGTTTCAATCCATCCACGTGAAACAAAAATTTCCAACTGTTTCACCCCCAAACCATCAATATCAAAACCGGCACGTGATACAAAATGTTCCAGTTCCCCAATGCGTTGCGCCGGGCATCCCAATGTATTTACGCACCGACGTGCGACCGCCCCAGATTCTTGGACAACGTTGCCACCGCATATCGGACATTTGTTTGGGAATATAAATTCTGGGGCGGTTGATGCGGTTTCTGCAACCCCAACAATTTGCGGAATCACATCGCCTGCACGTTGAACGATAACCTTGTCGCCGATATGTATCCCCAGGCGTTTTATTTCATCTGCATTATGCAATGTTGCGCGTGAAACAACCACACCACCAATATTTATCGGTTCCAGTTCTGCAACAGGGGTTAAAACACCGGTGCGCCCAACCTGGACCGTAATGTCGCGCAGTGTTGTTATGGCGCGTGCGGCGGGGAATTTATATGCGACTTCCCATCGGGGGCTGTTCGCACGGGCGCCCATGCGTTCTTGGGTGGCGATATCATTTACTTTCAGAACCAGACCATCTATATCAAACGGAATATCGGGACGCATCATCATAATATCATTATAAACCAATTGGATATCAATCATATTATCGGCATGGCGTGCCCAGTGACGTGTCGTTTTAAATCCCCATGATTCCAGCCTGTCAAAGTATTCAGATTGTGTTGTCCAATCACGGCTGGAAATTTCGCCATATGTGTATGCAAATGCACTAAGTTTTCGGGTGGCGGTTACCGACGGATTTAGTTGTCGCAGTGACCCCGCCGCCGCATTGCGCGGATTGGCAAACTGTTTTTCCGATTCGGTATTCAGTGCCATAAAATCAGCACGTGTCATATATACTTCGCCCCGGATTTCAATAATGTCTGGATATTCACCCGTCAGTGTGTGCGGAATGTCCGGGATGGTTTTCAGGTTTTCTGTGATGTCTTCACCCATAACGCCACTGCCCCGGGTCAGGCCACGGACCAATTTGCCGTGTTCGTATCGTGCAGAGTAAGAAACACCATCGACCTTTAATTCAATAAATATATCGCGTGATGTCAATTTGTTAAACCAATCGGCAACGTCGTTTTCATTGAATACATCAGAAATTGATAACATTGGTACGCTGTGCGCGAATGAATTAAATTTTTCAGATACCGCCGCACCAACGTGTGTTGATGCACCGTTTTTTGCCAATTCTGGGAATTGTTCTTCGATTTCCAGGGCGCGTTTTTTTGCCGCATCGTATGTTGCGTCGTCAACAATTGGGGCATCGTTTTGGTGATATGCAATATCCCAATCGTGCAGTTTTTGTAATAATTCAGCGTGTTCAGATAAAATAAATAAGTCTGGTGTGTTCTTCATATGACAATTATAGAAAATCAATCCAGATAACACAATATGAAAAACTGCAAATTTATATGGAAGAGCAGGGGTGATATTGCACACCCCAGTGTTCGCATAACAAAGAAAGTTAGTTTTTTTAGGAGAATTTATTTAACAATGTATTTTTCACGTTGTGTATTTGATACGTTATACATTGTTTCGAATATCTTGTCGGCAGATTCGTGCGTTAGTGATGCAGTGCCATTTGTTGAATAATCTGCGCCATTTAACACAATCAGACGATCAGGAATTTGCTGTGTGCCACAGTCGATAAAGTATTCTGTGTCATTAAAATGTTTGCCATAGCACCCATTTTGGTTGTCAATAACTGCAACGTATCCATCGCGTGCCAATGTGTTGCATGTCGGTTGTGCCCCAGATATAATAACGTCGCCATTTTTTGTTTCGTCGATTTCACGTTCAGATGTTGCCAGAACGCCACGGCACCATACGTTTACATATTCGCCATTGACAGATGCGCGTGAACCATCAGAACTGGATTTGCGAACACCAAAGCAATTGTCGTATTTGGATAATATGTCGGTGTCAAAGTCGCGATTGATATTTTTCATTTGTGCAATGTCGGCACGTTCCATTGTGATTGGTTCGGTGGCGCCATTCGTCAGTGCGTTTGGACATATATATTTCATTCCCCAACAATTACTGGACTTATCCCATGTGTCGGGATTGCCGATTTCAATAAAATATCCAGCCGTCATATTAGAATAACAACCGGTTGGGTCGATTTTGCATATGGTCGGTTGTTCCCACCATGGGGTTGCGGCATTTGCATATGTTGTATATATAAATGTTGTTGCAAAAATTAAAAATACTTTTTTCATTTTTTTCTCTCTGGTTGTTTTGTATTTTATCATATTTTTTTATCGTGTGCAATTATTCGGTGGCAGTTGGTTTGCAATATCCCCATTTTGGATTTGTAGACGTTTCTGTATAGAATATCAAATGTAGTTTATCGTTGGTAAAATCATGGACAGTGTCTGTAATGTACATTGTGCCAATGTATTCTACACAATGTTCATTGTCGTTCTCTGTTTTTGGTATGCAGCCACCTAACTCCACTTCAGAAATATCTATATTTTCACATTTTTCACTTTCTATTGTTCCGTCATCATTGTAATAAGTTGTGCATTTTTGGTATGTTAGGTTTTTTGAGCTATTATTATAAGTGTCTTCGTCTACTTCTGTGCAGGTTGTTTTTCCCATGTTGATTGTGCATTGTTTATATATTGTTTTAGTATTAATGCCTGTTATGTCTTTATCATCCATCCACGGTATATTTACCCATGTGCCGCCTTGGCGTTCACATTCGGTGGCCAATTCCGTGGACATGGCGGATTGCAGTTCGGTCATAACGGTTGTGATATCTTGCGTTATCGATGGGGTCAGGGCGTATTTTTCTGCCGTCCCCAATGATGGGCGCATACATGTGTCGGCCGCATATCGTGCCAGCATGTGATACATACTGCCGATGTAGTCTGTGTCCAGGCATTTGTTGTTATCTGTGCCTGTGTTGTTTTCTTGTTCGGGGGGATCTGTTACGCCACTGCAATTATACCCATCTGGACATGGCAGGCATTGGTTGCCAAATTTTGGTGTCGTATCGACAACGCCGTTATATGTCATTACGTAGTTTTCTTTACAACTGGTATATTTTTTATTGATGTCACACTGATATGGAGCCGTGGATTCAGCATCTATACGTATATCATTCTTGGTGGTGGATGTTTTGCTGTTACATTCGCTGTCGAATATATATTGTGCATCCCCAGGTGCATAAACACGGCATCCGTATGGGTATGAATGTAATGTATCGTTACCTGGAACGGCACATTGTTTTTTCAAGAAATTGCGTAATGTCGCAGCGCATTGTTGACCAATCTTTTGGTCGGTAATGTCAGACATTGCAATAACTAATTCTTGTAAACCGTTGGTGCCGCCACCGTATAAATTACTGCACGCAGTCAGTTTTTCGTTACACATTTCTTCGGCCAATTCCAGACGGGCGCCCAATACCAATTGTTCTTCGATATTGCTGAAATCTTTTAATTGGTTGGTTTGTTTGTCGTAACATTCGTTTACAACGTTTAAACATTCGCTCTTGACCAGGCGGATTTTTTCCTGTTGGCCTTGGTATATTTCGGCAATCGCCTGGCGCATGAATTCATCCCATACGTCGTCGGCCAAATCGCGGCATGTGTCCAGACCGCGTGCCGCATATTTGCGCATGCCGTTTAATTTTGCAACAATCAGTCGATTTGTTTGATTCGTTAGGAGGTCCCCAGATAATGAAATCTGATTTTCCAGTTGATAAAAGTTTGGACTGTATATCGGGGCCCCCGTGTCATAATGTAGGTATAACCCAGTTATGTCCAGACAATGAACGTAATCGGGACCACATGCAGTGTTGGCCGTGATGTCGGTACGAACCTGGGCGACACAGTCGTTAATGCTGGTCGAATTGTGGGCGTTATAGTTGTCTAAACGTGCCAATTGCATTTCGCGTTCTGTGTTGCGAATGCTGCTGTTGGCGGCGGTCAATTGTTTGTCCAGCGCGTTTATCAATATTGAACAATCGTTTTCAATATACATTCCATATGCAGATGATACCATCGTCATGGTGGATGGGTCAGAACACTGGGTGGCAACCATTTGGGCGCATTGGGCATGAACAGCATTGTATAATGGTTCGCCGGTCAGGTTGGATATATTCTGCCCCCCGGCCAAATCGGTTGTTGACCATATCTGGCTGATGTCGCCGGCAATATCCAATGTTCCAGATGTTGATAATGATTTATTTTTCGTGTTTGATAATACTGCGCTGATTCCCGCCAGCTTAGATGCGCTGGTCGAATTGTCGCGGGCATTGGCATGGGCGCGTTCGCCATATGTGGCCGATAACATAGCGTTGACTTCGTTCGCGCTTTTGTCAATTACGGATATGTTCAAATCTTTGAAATTCTTGATTTGATCAGATGCATTGTCCAAGGCACGTTCGCGTGACTGAATTTCGGTCAATTTAGATGAACATATGCATCGACGATAGCTATCGTTTGCGGTTCCGCAAAATTGATCCATACATGTGAAATATGCGTCACGGCAAATGTTATATCCCGTGCCAAATGTGTTGGATGGAACTGTTGTTGTGCTAATTGTTGCGCGTGCGGGGCGCGCCCCAGATGAAATAGTGCTGTTGCGTGATGTGGTGGTTGATTGAATTGTTGCGCGTGATGCATTTGCGTTGGATGCGGTGCGTGCAGTTGTCCCAGTTTGTTTGGTGCGAGAACTTGTGGTGTTGCGTATCGTATTGTGTGTAATGGTTGCAGGGGTGCGTGTGGTAATATTTGTTGTTGTGCGCGCTGTTACGTTTGCGCCAGGTGCCGTTTGACGCGATGATGTGTTTTTTGCAGTTGAACGTGTTGGTGAATTTGCACTGCGAACAGCAGCGTTGGCAACGCCAACACTGACGAAAATCGCCAGAATGATGTTTAATACCTTTCTCATCCGTAACACTACGAGTATAATGTTATCAAAAAACGTTTAATCAGACAAGGAAAATGAACAGTGTTGCGTATAAAAAATCCGCCGTCGGCGGATTTTTAATTTGCGTTCTCTGTCCCAGGACGATTACGTTCAACAAATGTTATGCGACCTTTGTCCAAATCATAAGGTGTCATTTCAACGCGAACGCGTTCGCCAACGTTTACCCATATGCGCAATTTACGCATTTTGCCGCATACAGTTGCCAAAATTTCATGCCCGTTATCCAGTTTAACACGGAACATTGTATTTGGTAATTTGTCTTCGACAGTGCCACTGAAAACAATTACATCATCTTTTGCCATTTGTTTATTTCCCCCTTTGGGTTTTCAAATGTTTTACCCGGCATATGATATTGTTTGTGTGTGTAAAATGCAAGTCTTTTTTACTGCTTGCGATTATGACAAATGTTTGATAAAATAATACAAAACGTAGGTAGGGTGTGTTCCATGAATTTTAAAATTATTGCATTGGTTATGTTGTTGATGCCCGCATTGGCAAATGCGGCGACGCGTGATGAAACAGCACGTGTTGGTGTTTCGCGTGTAAATTCGGCGTCTGCGCGTATCCCGGCAGTGTCAAAAACGTTGACGGTTACTGGTAATACAGGTGTGTCCGATAATGATACAGCAGGGGGCGCAGATACTGGTGACGGTAATGTTGATGGGGATAAAAATGATAACGATTCTGGTTCTGAAAACGTATCGAATGGTTCTTGTCGTGATGCGTATCGTGCGTGCATGGACGAGTTTTGTTTGCTGGATGAATCCGAAGGATATCGTTGTGCATGTTCGTCTAATATAGAACAATCAAAGTCTTTGATTCAAGAAATTCAAAAAATCCAAGAAGAGGCAGATAGTTTGTATACCGAAGGTGTCGAACGTGAACAGTTGGGAGCCAAAGCCGCATTGGTGTTCGGTGAAAGTGATGCCGCTAAAAAAAGTTCGCGCGTATCGGGAATCAGTTTTTCTGATTGGTTAAACGGTAACTTAGATGGCGATTCGTTGGATGCGGACGATTCGATTGGCGATAATTTATACGCAATGGCATCGGAATTTTGTGCGGTGGAATTAGATGCGTGTGGTGACAGGGCGGAAATGGAAGAAATGCTGTATTCGCGTCAAATAACCGCAGATTGCAAGGCGTATAATTCTTATTTAGCAGAACAAAAAACAAACGCCACGGCAAATAAGCGCACGGCCGAAGCCGCAGTACGTCAGGCGCGTCTGGCGATGCTGGATACGACAAATAAGTATAATCGTGGTGAATGTTTGTTGGCGTATCGTGCGTGTATCGCAGACAAAGGTGGCTGTGGTGCGAATTTTGAAAACTGTCTGGATGCGGATTTGTTGGGACGTCGTGCGAACGCGTGCGAAAATGTCTTGGAACAGTGTATGCAGGTCAGAGATTATGTTCTGCAAGATTGGCAGGACGAAGCGGAATCTATACTGGTTGATGCGGCAAAATACGCGGATAAATATCGTCGCCAAACGTGTCTGGCCCAGATTCAGGTCTGTTTGGAAGATGGATGTTCAACGTCAACAAATTCAGCGTGCCTGACCGATGTGAATGTTGCCGCTGGGATTTGTCCGATTATTGATGAATGTGATGATATGATTCCTGGCTTGAAGTCTGTGGTCAATGATAAACTGGGGTATCTGCAAACACAATTCTGCCAAAATGATGTTGATGCGTGTTTGCGTGACAGATGTGGTGCTAATTTTACTGCACCGGAATGCGTCGGAAAAAAGACGTCTGAAATTGTGGCGATGTGTCCCCAAGATATGTTCCCGTCATGTAAAAACGAAACGCAATTTGATGTGATTGTGTCGGCAGTATTGTTGGAAATGGATTATCAAATGATGCAGGGATGTGTGAACTATTTCAGTGAACAATTGGGACGCGTGTGTGGGACGGATATGGCGTGTCTGCCGGCCGATGATACTGTGATGGCATTGCAATCAATCCCAGAATCCGAAGAAGAATTGGCGGCGTTACGTGTCCAGGTGCGTGATAATTCCAAGATGGCGGTGGATAACTTCTTTGCTCAATTCGAAGCAGATAAAACCGTTGCACAATGCGTGGATGCAGAAAAACCGGCCGGTCGTCAAAGCCTGGGGGGCAGTGTGTTTAATTCGGCAAAGTTGATTGCAGAAATCGGCGCGGAAAATCGTGCAATGCGTGAATTGGAAATGAAAATTGCTGAATTGTCGCGTCAACAAGATTTAGAAGCGGCCGAAAAGAATTGCTATGCAACCTATAAGGTAGAAACGCCAGAAAAGTCCAAGAAAAATTACAGTTATATACGCAGTGTTTCATTTGAACCAAGTTTGCGTAATTGTCATGTTTGCCGTATGCAACAGGTTTGTGAAACGGGTGGTGAATCCAAGGCGTCGTCTGCATTAAAGGCGGCAGCAGGTGGTTTGACCACGGGTGCGTCGGCCGGGACAATGTTTAATGCCGGTTGGGGAACCGCGATTGGTGGTGTTATCGGGGCTGTCGGAGGCGCGGTTGGTGGTGCGTTGTCTGGTGGCAAGGAAGAGTTCTGCCAGGAAATTGAATCTTGTGAAGATATCAATATGTAATCATTGGACATAGATGAAAAGATATATATCAATTTTGTGTTCTGTGTTTTGTGCCTTGGCAGAAATGCCAGGGCATAATGCGTTGGCAGCCCCCAGTAATTCTGGGAAACAATCTGCATTGCAGCGTGGCACAACAGTGCGCGCCAAGACACAGGCTGTGGGATTGTATGACCAGGCATGCTATGATGCGTATTACGGTTGTATGGATCAGTTTTGTATTTCTGAAACCGAAGGCGCGGGCAGTTGTGCATGCAATGATTTAATCATTGAATATGATAAAGAATTGGCAAAAATACAGGAACAATTTGATGCCGCAGAAAACATTGCAACAATAGAAGTTGAAAAAGTCAAAGCGGGTGCAAATGCAGATATTATTTTTGGTGGTGAACGTCGATATGACAAAGACGGTAATATTTTAGATTATGGTGAATTGACCGATGAAGAAAAACGCCACCAGGAAATTGAACGTGTATTTTCAATAAATAACATATTTGATGAAGAAGACGAATGTGATGATATTTCTTGTATGCGCGGTAATGCATTGTTCGAAGCCGCCGAAGAATTATGTCTGGCGCAAATCCCAGAATCATGCATGGGTGATTTGACATTTTTGCAAAAATTATATTCGAAACAAATTACATCTGACTGTCAAGGCTATGCAAACAGTATTGCACAGCAACGTGATGCCGCAGATTTGGCGTTGGCAGATGCAAATGTTGATTTACGTAATGCATTAAAAGAAAGTTTGTCTGAATCGAATAAATACGATTTGGGGCAATGTATGGTTCAATTTAAAAATTGTATGCAAACAACAGATGCGTGTGGTGCGAATTGGGAAAACTGTGTATCTGAAATTGCAATTCAAAATTCACAAAATGAAACAGTGGTGAATTTTAGAACCAATGATTATGATATTACGCCATCTACGTTGAATGTGTTGAATACAAAGCGTTTTGTGTGCGAAAATGTTTTGTCCCAATGTATGGCGGTTCGTGATATGGTGTGGCCGGCATTTTTACGTGATATTACACCAAATTTAAAACTGGCGGAAAGCAGGGCAGAGTCTAAATTACGCCAATCTTGTTTGGATGATGTTGCAGATTGCCTGCATAATGCGTGTTCTGATGATATCGCCGGCAAAGGTGTTGATACAATGGATGCATGTTTGGCGCGTCCAGAAATGGCACGCAGTTTTTGTAAAGTTGAAGTGGAACGGTGTGAAAAAATTGACCCATATACGTGGGATTATGTAAAAAGTAAATTGGCGGCAATGCGTGTTGATGCATGCACCCAAGAAGTCAAAGATTGCTTTACCGCGGATACGCGTTGTGGTTCTAAATTCCAAAATTGTATTGGTATGGATTATAACTTTATCCATGATATGTGTCCGATTGATACATTGGTTGTGTGTAAAGGTGATAATCCGAACTTTTCAATGGATGATTTGGATTCTATGTTGATGGGACTGTATTTAAATGTTGATAACAGTTTATTAGACAGATGCCAAGAATTAGTCGATAATAAAATGTTGGAAATTTGTGGCAGTTCAACTGATTGCAATAGATTTGCACTGGGTGAAAATATGGGAACAAATTCGTTGCGTTCACAAAAAGATGGCGATATATATCGTATTACGGGAATGATTTCGTTTGGTGCAATCAAGATGGGTGATGCATCGGGTTCTGTCAAGGATGGAAACAAAAAATTAGATGTGGGTGAAATTGGTGTCTTGGATTATATGCAACAGGTGCGTGACCGTAATGCAAATGTGCCAAATGCAGATGGAATTATTGCAACAATCGAAGAAGAAATGAACAATATCGCCAATACAATAAATCGTGCGATTGCAATTATTGAACAAGATCCGGAAATTCAGTATTGTGTATCTGGGCGCGATATGAACAAGGTGTTGGGGGATGGTGCCGGCAAGACAGAGGCACGATTCCCGAACTTATTAAATCGGGTTAAAATGCAGATTGCAAATGCTGCGTTGCGCCAGGCCCAAGATAATTATAATGCAAAATTTAATGAATTGGTTGCAAATGCCGCGCGTGATGCATCGGCAGATGTGGCCCAGTATCAGTGTCAAATGATGCCGAAAAATGCAGATGCAATCAACGGTAATATTGGTGCGCCGACGGCATTGGCGAAACCATATGCGATATCATATGATGTTGCCGGTGGTTTGAATACGAATGAATTGACCAATGGTGGACATGATATAACAAAGCTGTCGAACAGTGGCGGAACACGTGAAATGTGGGCAACGTTTGATCGTGATACACGTGTATGTCATTTCTGTACATCGACTGTTACCAAGGTATGTGAAACAACGGCCAAGAAAGGATTCATTGGTATTGGCGCCCAGGAAATCGAGAATTGCACAGAATCTGCGCCGGTTGAAAAGTGCGAAGATATTCAGATGTAAAATTTCCTCAACCAGGGGATTTTTGAGACATGAGATATGAGACAAGTGACAAAAATAGTTGCATAACTAAACTTTTATTTATCTATGTAACTTTATTTATTGACGTAAATTCTCAAAACTGATAAAATTCTTTTGTCGGTGGGATTTTTCACCGATGGGGTGTGAGAACCCGTGCCTTCGCGTCCGAATGGGATGCACCGTGTGGCGTGTTCTTTATTTCGTGACGTAAAATTTTCTCCTGATCTTATTTGGTCAGGAGGGCATGCGAATATATTGAATAAGCAGCACAATTCGAAGGATTGTTCTCAACCTCCTGGCCACCTTGCGTTGTAATGGTGGTTTTTGTTTGATAAGAAAGGAAAGTTCGGATATGAAAAAATATTTGATATTGTTGGGTTTGATAATTGCTGTTTGTAATGATGTGTGGGCGGCTCAGATAGAGTCGTATGATTGTTGTGGTGACGGTTCGTGTTATTCGCTCAATAATTTATTATGTGCTTCTGATTGCGTATGTGGTGGTGAAACTGGTGGTGATATTGAATTTGGTGAAGAAATGGTGGCGTGCCCATCGGGCTCTTCTCAGTGTCCTGGTGCCGTAGCGGATTTAACATGTACTAAAAGTGAATGTAATTGTTTAGATTCGATAGGTGAGGTTAGTCTTGCGGGATGGGTGAAAAAGACAGATGCAACATTTACAATACAATGTTCTGATGATGGTGCGACATATTCGTGTAAATGTAACAAGTCTTCTGCATATGTCTGTGGCGATGGTTATTGGGGGACATGTACCGATGCGAATGATTCGACGACATGTTCATGTACGGCATGTCCAGATAACTCATCATGCGTGGCGGGGGAAAATGAATCATTGATGTGTGCGACCGGTTATTATCCTGTTAGCAAGCAAAATAGTTTGGCGTTTCCTGTAACATGGACATATTCGTGTAATGCGTGTCCAGATAATGCCACATGTTCAGATAATAATGTTACGTGCGATGATGGATATTATCGTAAAGTGAACACTGATTCATCTACGCGTGAAGTGATATATTCGTGTATTGTGTGTCCAGATAATGCCACATGTTCCGATAATAATATTACATGCGATGATGGATATTATCATCTTTCCAATTTTGCGGGTGAATCATGTGTTTGCCCAGATAATGCCACGTGCACGATCGATACAGTCACGTGTGCCAAGAATTATTATCGAACAGGTTCTGTGTTGCGTGGGGGATTTTCTTGCGAACCGTGTCCAGATAATGGAAATACAGATGCTGTCGGTGCCACATCAATTACACAATGTTTTATTGGAATAGATGTTGAATTAGACGATGGTAATGGTAACCTGTTTTATTATGACACACCATGTTATTATACCAATTGATACATAGGTGTTGATTGCGTGTGTAATAAAAAAACTTATGTTGATTTGATTGCGTATTTTTCATAATCTGGGTGATATGAAAATAGAATCAACGGGGATTTTAATCGGTATACGACCTTTTAATGAACGTGATGCAATTGCACGTGTGTTTACGCGTGATTTTGGGGTGCTGGTTGGGATGATGCGTGGTGCGGTTGTGGCGCGAAAAAATAAACCACTTGTCGGTCAAATTGGAAATGTTGCGTGGAATGCACGTTTGGATTCTCAATTGGGGACATTTCATTGGGACGCAGAAAAAAATCTGGCGGCGCCATTGATGCTGGATTCGCACAGATTGGCGTGTATGAATTCTGCATTTGAATTACTGGAAACATTGTTACCAGAACGGGAATCTTATGAACGGCTGTATCTGGAAACGTTGGAATTATTATGTGCGTTGGCGACATCTGGGGTGAATGCGTATTTGATTTGGGAAATAAATATGTTGCGGGAACTGGGGTATGCGCTGGATTTATCAAAATGTTCGGGGTGTGGTTGTGTGGGCAACTTAAATTATCTGTCGCCACGGACGGGACGGGCGGTATGCGATTCGTGTGCATTGCCATATGTAAATAAATTGTATCGGTTGCCATTGAACCTGAATACGACACTGCGGTTCTTGGAAAATGTTTGTGTGCAACAAAGCGCCCAAATTCCGCCAATGCGCGCGATGTTAAAAAATATTTTGGACTGAATATATTTATTCCTTGCGCTTTTTTGAAAATTTGCTATGGTATTTTTGTTCAACAGAAGAAGGAGAAAAATCATGACTTGGACAATATTAGTACTGGTTTTGGGTATTGCACTGTATATGTTCGGCGGCATGATGGTAAAACATGATGCGAAAAAGCCTACACAGGGTTCTATCTTGGCCAAAAAAGCAATCAAAATGGTTGCAATCTTGTTGGTCGCGGGCAGCGTATGCCGTCTGTATACACCAATTTATTTAACATCTGTAAACCCAGAAATCATTCAAGAAATGGTTGATGCAATGCAGGAAAAACAAAATGCAGAAAAGAATAAAGCAATCCGCAAATTTGTTCGCGCATATGCAGATACAATGGTTGCAGATGCACCTGTGATGGGTACACCTGATGCGAAAAAGACAATCTTTGTCTGGACAGACTTCTCTTGCCCATACTGCCGTCGTGTACATGGCGAAATTGACCGCGTATTGGCAGAACGTGATGACGTTCGCGTTGTTATCAAAAACTTCTCTATCCATGGCGCATTGTCTGATTTCCCAGCAAAAGCAACAATCGCTGCAAAATTGCAGGATCCTGCAAAAGCCGCTGCGTTGGTTGATATGTTGATGACACGTGAATATTATTCTCGTGATGACATGAAAGACCAAGATAAATTGGCAGAAAAAGTTCAAAAGAACGTTTTGAAATTTGCCAAAGAAGCAGGCTTGGATGCAGATCAAATCGAAAAAGATGTCAAAGGCGAAGTCGTTGCACGTGAAATGGCAAACGTACGTGATTTGGCACAACGTTTCGAAATCTCTGGTACACCTTTCTTGATTATCGGCGAAGAAGCCTTCCCAGGCGCAATCCCAGCCGCAAAAATCAACGAAGCATTGAATAAATAATACAGGCCAGAACAAGATTAAACCCGCCAATCGGCGGGTTTTTTGTTTTGTCGTATGTGGCTTGCTTTTTTTCTTTTTTTGCCTATATATATGTTAAATTCGCGAATCGGATTTTTATATGGTATAATTTCACAGACAGTAAAAGGATTAGAAGTATGGCTTTAATACCAATGGTTATCGAAGAATCACCACGTGGTGAACGTTCGTTTGATATTTATTCGCGTCTGTTGCGCGACCGTATTATTGTGGTTGGCGGGGAAATAGAGCCCGCAATGGCAAACAGTATTGTGGCACAGTTGTTGTTCTTGGAATCTGAAAATCCAAATGCGGAAATTTCAATGTATATCAATTCGCCGGGTGGTGATGTTTCTGCCGGGTGGGCAATTATGGATACAATGCAATATATCAAGGCACCGGTATCAACAATCGGTATGGGATTGGTGGCGTCTATGGGGGCAGTTCTGTTGGCTGCCGGTGACAAAGGTAAACGTTTCGCTTTGCCAAATACACAAATTATGATTCATCAGCCTTTGGCTGGGGCCCAGGGGCAGATTACTGATATGGAAATTCAAATGACCCAATATCAGAAAAATAAAAAGACATTAATTAAACAAATGTCTGAATTCACAGGCAAAAAAGAAAAAGAATTGTTCGAAGCCATGGAACGTGATAACTGGATGTGTCCGGCCGAGGCCAAGGATTTCGGACTGATTGACGGTATCTTGGAACGTAAATAATTACAGCACAGGGATTTTGGGTATGAGTGAAGATAAATCAACACCACAAACAGAAAATAATCAGCAATTTTGCAGTTTCTGTGGCAAGGCTGTGTACGAAGTAAAAAAATTGGTCAGTGGACGCAATGTTTGTATTTGCGATGAATGTATCAATTTGTGTAATGATATTATGGCGGATGATAATCGTCGCGAAATCAGCAAAGATGCGGCGAAATTGCCAACCCCATCACAAATCTATGCCTTTTTAAATGATTATATCATTGGGCAAGATACGGCAAAACGTACGTTGGCGGTGGCGGTTTATAATCACTTTAAACGTCACAGTGTGGCGGCATCAACAAATGTTGAAATTCAAAAGTCTAATGTGTTGTTGATTGGTTCGACGGGTACCGGTAAAACATTATTTGCCCAGACATTGGCGCGCGTGTTGGATGTGCCGTTTGCAATCGCAGATGCCACAACTTTGACCGAAGCAGGCTATGTCGGGGATGACGTAGAAAGTGTTTTGACGCGTTTATTGCAAAATGCAAATTTTGATGTTGAACGTGCCAGCCGCGGTATTATCTATATCGACGAAATCGACAAGATTTCACGTAAATCAGAAAATCCATCATTGACACGTGACGTGTCTGGCGAAGGGGTGCAACAGGCATTATTGAAACTTATCGAAGGTACAATCGCCAATGTTCCGGCCGGCGGGGCGGGGCGCAAGCATCCGGGCGAGGCCACCGTGCAATTGGATACCAGCAAGATTTTATTCATATGTGGTGGGGCGTTTGATGGTCTGAACAAGATTATCGGTAATCGCACATGTGAACGTCGCGGTATTGGTTTTGGCGCGCATGTCGAATCCAAAGAAGAACGTGCGAACAAGAATTTCTTGGCGGATGTCGAACCTGAAGATTTGGTTAAATTTGGTATTATTCCAGAACTGATTGGACGTTTGCCAGTTATCACCACATTGCAGGAATTGGACGAAGATGCGTTGGTGAAAATTTTAACAGAACCGAAAAATGCGGTCGTGAAACAGTTCGCAGCAATGCTGGAAATGGATGATGTTAAATTGAATATCACAGATGACGGTCTGCGTGCGATTGCAAAGATGGCGGTTGCGCGTAAGACGGGGGCGCGTGGTTTGCGCAGTATTTTGGAACGCGTATTGATGCAACCTATGTTTGACGCGCCAGACAAAGAAGATTTAGCAGAAATTGTTATTGATGCAGATGTTGTCGATGGCAAGAAACCGCCGATTGAGATTTTAAAGGAATCAAAAAAAGCGGCGTAAACATTTCGCCTGGATGTGGTTCTTGCGTATCGATAATTTTAATGTTATTATCCATACGACAGGGGTAGTTGATATGGAAAAATATAAAATTATCAGAGCGGAAAATGAAGGTTTTTATCAGTGGTTGGTGTTGAAGAAATTGAATTCTGGTGCAGGTGAAACAGAATATAAGCAATTATACAGCAACGCTGGTTTTTTTAAAGTAGGTGATATTATTTCGCGATATCTTGGATTTAATGGCAGTGTAATCGCAGAATCGTATAACTTGGGAAATTACAGGATTATTGATTTTTGTGATTATGTTCCAAAAAATGATTACGAAATAAAACACTTTTATGCAGATTTAGATTTTTGTGATAAGGTAAGATTGAAATTAGATGTGGCACGGTCTTTGTATTCACGTGGTGTTTGGCCGTCACTGTCGGCAAAGAAAAATTTACGGACGTTATTGATGAAAACAAAAACGTCAGAAAAAGTTAGATAAGGGTTATAAATATGCAAAACGAATTATTGCAAGAATTAGAAGCACGCGGTTTTATCAATCAAGCATCAAATATGGATGCGTTAAATGATGCGTTAAATGCGGGAAAAATTACGGCATATTGGGGAACTGATCCAACCGGCGATTCGTTACATGTGGGACATTTGGCGTCACTGATGTTGATGCGCTGGTTCCAAAAATATGGACATCGCCCAATAACGTTGGTTGGTGGCGCAACTGGACGTATTGGTGACCCGTCTGGACGTGACAAGGGACGCCCAATGATGACAGATGAACAGATTGAAAAAAACTGTGCAGGATTGCGTAAATCAATTGCTAAATTTATAAATTTTGATGACGGTCAGGCAATTATGGTTGATAACTATGATTGGATGAAAAATTACAGTCATCTGGATTTTTTACGTGATTTTGGATCAGATTTCACTGTGCCACGTATGCTATCGATGGAATCGGTAAAGCGTCGTTTGGAAAATGGTATGACATTTTTGGAATTTAATTACATGACATTCCAGGCGGTCGATTTCTTGGAACTTTATAAGAAACATAATTGTATTTTGCAATTTTGTGGCGCAGACCAATGGGGAAATTCCATAATGGGAATTGAATTGGTGCGTAAAAAGTTAGGCAAGGAAGTATTTGTATTGTCTACGGCATTGATTACAGATTCAAATGGTAACAAGATTGGAAAGTCTGCGGGTAATGCGGTCTGGGTAAATGAAGATAAAACATCACCATATGAATATTATCAATATTTCCGTAATACGCCGGATGATTTGGTCGAAAAGTTCTTGAAGATATTTACAGAAATTCCATTGGATGAAATTGCGCAACTGGCACAATTGCAGGGTGCGGAATTAAATCAGGCAAAAAAGATTTTAGCATTTGCGGCGACTGAAATTGCACATGGACGTGACGCGGCAATTGCTGCGGAACAGGCATCAAATGCGTTGTTTGCTGGTGGTGCGAATATGGATAATGTTCCATCCATAGAAATGGAAATGTCAAGTGATATGCCAATATTGGACTTTTTGTGCGCAACGGGATTATTCCCATCAAAATCTGAAGCCAGACGTATGGTGGAACAGGGGGGGATTCAAATAGATTCTGTTAAAATTACTGACCCAAAATACGTTGTTTCTGTTGCGGATGAATATATGGTTCAGAAAGGCAAAAAAACATTTTTAAAAGTCACAAAAAAATAATGAAGAAACTAATCTTATTTATTTCTTTATTATGTGTGTGTGTGGAACCCGCGGTGGGGGTCAGTGAATTGTCCAAAATAAATGCTGAAATAAAACAGACCCAGCAACAAAATGAAAAACTGGCTGAAAAGGTTCAGACGTCTGAACGTGAAATATCAAAGACAAAAAAACAACTGGTAAAGGCTGCGGATAAGGTTAGTTCGCTGGAAGAGCAACGCGCAGAAATGGCGCGTAAGATTGCAGAACTGGATGCGCAACGTGATAAAATTACCGCAGATATGGAAAAAAATCGTGGACGTATTGCGGATGCAACGGCCAGTATATTGTTTGTTGCGTCACACCCCAATTTTGATACAGACAGTATGCGCGATTATGTTTTAATGTCGGCAGTTTTGTCTGGGACGGCACAGCGTCTGGATGAAGAAATTGCCACCGCAGAGCAACAGGTCAAAGAATTGGAAAAGATTCGTAATGCACGCGCAATTGAAAAAGAAAAATTGGATAGAACAGCAAAAAAATATACAAATGAAAAGAAAGAATTGGATAAACTGTTGAAAACACGTAATGCACAGAATGAAAAATTAAAGAATGAACATAGTGCCTTGCAAAAGAAATTGGACGATTTGTCGGCGCGTGCGAAATCTATATCCGAATTATCGGCAGGCGTCGGCAGTTCGGAAATGTCATCAGATGCACATTTTTCACGACGCAAGTTGAACCTGCCGGTGCGTGGTCGTGTTGTGGTGCGATTTGGTGAAAAAACTGCGCTGGGGCTAAATTCTGATGGGTGGCGTGTGCGGACACGTGGGGATGCGCTGGTTATGGCGCCGGCAGATGGTGTTGTGAAGTTTGCAGACAGTTTCCGTGGATTTGGCAAGGTGGTAATTATGTCGCATAAAAACGGGTATAATACGGTTATGACCAATCTGGGGAATATAGATGTCGCCCTGGGGCAAGATGTTTTGGCGGGGGAACCGATTGGGCGTATGAACCCGGATAAACCAGAAATGTATCTGGAGGTGCGCCGTGGTAACAGTGCCGTAGACCCATCGCGCCTGTTTCGTGAAGAATGATTTTATCCATTCTATACATTGATAAATAACAATTTATTATAGCAACCATTTTTTACAAGAATCTGTGATTCTTGTCATCGCGCTGGCTTTGCCGTGGTGATACAGTCTATAGAATCAATTACTATTGTGCGCGTTTTATGCGCATATAATTTGGGGGCGTTTGCAATGACAAGGGGGGCACAGCGCACCCCAGCCACAAATTTATCATCTGCGATTCGCGTTTGGGTATTAAATCAGCTAACATCGCAATCATAACCTAACATATGCAGGACGGTTATTTTAATAATATGTTATTTCGATTGTA
>JAZNAO010000022.1:0-38841 GCA_045586565.1 Candidatus Enterousia sp.
ACCAACATAGGTGTTTGGATACGATGGGGCACACTGTGTTTTTACAGTTTCTGTTGCTGGCACGTTGTCTGACGCACAAGAACAATAATATCCATTTTCGCATGGTTCTAATGAGCCGGTTTCTGTGTTATACTGGAATCCAGGTGTACATGTTACAGATGCCACACAGTTGCCTGTTCCATCATCATAGAAACCGTCATTACATATACATCCTGTGCGCTCTTCATTCACAGTGCTGTTTGCGGGACATTTGCTACATGTTTCTGCGCCACCTGTGGAATATGTGTTGTCGTCGGTGCACGCAACATCACCACCTATTTCACCATATTGTAGAAATATCTTACCCGGACATTCTGAACCCGCCGGGCAAGGGGTTTCAGTCGCATATGGAGTTGCAACATAGTTGCCAGGGGTGGTTATCATGATGCAATCGTTTATAGATGTTCCCGCATCGCCACTGCGATATCCTGGGGGACATATATAGCGCGCATGACCATCATCCCCAGAATAATGCCCGTCGCCCACCGTTACACAGAAATCAGCAGTCGACGTTCCGTCAAAGAAATAATCAATTGACCATTCTTGTGTTGTTGTATAGTAAGACTCATCACACGTTTCTAGTCCTGTTGTTTCGTTGTATGTACAATCACTTGGGTGTTCTACCGCGCCAAAACCTGCATAGTATCCCGCATTACACGTTAAACCAGATTCTAAATTTGAATCACAATGTCCATATCCTCCAGACGGATTTTCCGGATCTATACTGCAAGATACTTCGTCGATAAATCCGTTGCCTTCACTGACAGCCAGATTTTGAAATTGAACCACGCATGACGTACCGTTATGACTATAAATCGGATTGTGCGTTTCATATTCTGATGAAACCGTCGGACAACAATATTCACCGTCCACCAAAACCTGGTCATCAGTACACGTCACTTTACATACAGGCCGAACATCTTCGCCACCACCCGCACACGTACATCCGTCTGGACAGGGTTCGCAGACTCTTAGCGCAGTATTTGTTGTAGAACTGATAATTCCCGAATCGACCAGATAAAATCCCTCTGCGCAGTAGTGGTAATTCATGGCATTCGTGCATGTATAGCCACCTGCAAACGAATTTGCACAAAACATGGCAACAAGCACAGATGCAAAAATAGCTAGAAAACCGCGTGTTTTTCCCATAGATTCCTCTCTTTTATGTTTTATGGTAGAAAATTTAGGTATATTGACGCAAGCGAAAAAATAATTATAAAGAATAAAAAATAAAAACGCACCCACTGGTGCGAATATTTTGGTGGGTTAGGTAGGACTTGAACCCACGACCAAAGCGTTATGAGCGCTCCGCTCTAACCAACTGAGCTACTAACCCACGGCGCCCATTATATACGATTTCACAAATCATGCAAGTCAAAAATTTTCCTTTATCAATTATATTTGCGATTTGGCGCTTTTTATGCAATTATACGTGACATGGACGGCATAAAACCAATCTTGAATACAACGCAATTGGCGGCATTTGACGCAATTGAACATACACGTTCTAATTTACTGATATTGGGGCCGGCGGGAACCGGGAAATCAACGTTTGTAAACTATCTTAAAAGCGCATCGAAAAAGCGTATTATATGTGCATGTCCAACGGCGGTATCTGCATTAAATGTTGGTGGACAAACAATACATTCATTGTTTCAAATTCAGCCACGTGATTTCATTATGCCAGAATTGTTAAAATTAAAGGCCAAACCCAGAAACATTTTGACCGCCACAGACGTTTTAATAATTGATGAAATATCGATGGTTGCGCCTGATTTGTTGGATGCGATTGATATTTTGGCACGATATGCGCGTCATAATAACGAACCGTTTGGCGGGATTCAGGTTGTTGCCATTGGTGATTTGTTTCAATTGCCACCGGTTATAACACGCGAAGCAACCCAATATTACGCATCAGAATATGGGCATCCCAACGCATACTTTTTCGACAGCAATGTATACAAGCGTGCAGATTTTATAAAATATAATTTTGATTTTGTGTATCGCCAAAGTGATTTACCATTATTAGAAAATCTGGTTCGATTGCGTAATAATGATACAAATGCATTGGAATTTTTTAACGCGTGCCGTATTGATGACGCAACGCGTCGTGAAAACGCGGTTATTATCACACCATTTCGTGCGGTCGCCGAACGTATAAACGCGACCCGCCTGGCGCAAATAAATGAAACGGCTGTCACATATGACGGCACATTGTCAGGCAACTTTTCCGAACGCGATGTTCCAGCACCATTGAATTTGACGTTAAAAGTTGGTGCTTTGGTCGTATTCGTAAAGAACGGCGACAAATGGCACAATGGTTCAATGGGAATTGTGCGTTCGTTATCTGCACGTGAAATTATTGTTCAATTACTGTCAAACAATTGTGAATTAGTATCTGTTAAACCTGACAAATGGGAAAAGATAGAATATTCCCGTGATGAAAACGATCGCTTGGTCGAAAACGAAGTCGGTTCATACAAACAATTTCCATTAAATCTGGGGTATGCAATGACAATACACAAGGCCCAGGGTAAAACACTGGATACGGTTGTGATCGATGTATCGCGTGGATGTTTTGCGCACGGTCAGACATATGTTGCGCTGTCACGCACGCGTAACGCATCAGATATGCATATTGCGTCACCATTGCGCGCACGTGATGTTATATTTGATAAACGTGTTTTGGATTTTGTAAACGAATCATAATTCTTTCTTCATCATTACTGCATCAACGCCATCATAGTATTTTGGACGTACGCCAATTTCTGTAAAACCATTTTGTTTGTACAGATTGCGCGCCGGTGTGTTATCCTGGGCAACTTCCAGAAATATACTTTTGACACCGTTTTTCTTTAATTCGCCTTCCATAATTCCCAACATGGCGGCGGCAATACCACCACGTCGTGCATCGGGCGCAACCCCAATGGTAATCAGTTCTGCTTCGTCCAGTGTTTGGCGATACACGATAAAACCGTTTTGACTGGCGATAATTTCACACCCTGATTTTTTCAGGTCTGCAAAATCCGCCGCCGTCCATGGTTTGTGCGGAAAGCATTGTTTATGAAGATTTGCCAGATTATCTAACATGTTGTTTCATGTAATTGTCATAAACCAATTGTTGAATTTTTTTTACAAATTCCGTGTTTGTTTCTTGGATATGTACGGCCGTATCACCAATCTGCATATCATAGTGCAAATCCCAACTGATTTTGTTATGAGCAATATCTTTTACAATTCCATACAGCGCCAATTCTTCATTTGGCTGGGTTATATGATATTCTTCTATGAATTCATATGTCGGTCGCGTAACAAAATATTGTGGTCTGCGTGAAACAAATCTGCATTTGCCGTTACGTGCCATGCGTTCGATTTTTCCATGTGCATGTTTTTTAAATAAATCGTTAACATTTATCTGACGCATATTTACTTTCCTTTATTTTCTTCGGCATAACTGGGGCGCAGATACATCGGCACTGCGGGTTCCATATTTCCATTTGCGATTTTCTGTTCAACGATTTGCGTGCCCAGTTTTAAATCAAAAGGCTTGTGACCAACGGTGCGTGGCCAATCCATTTGTTTTGTTTCCAGTTCTTCTATTTGCATAACCTGGGGTTCTAAACCATCCGCGGCAACAAAGAAATCGCCACGCCCAGAATCAATCGCCACAAATGCATCCGGTGTTGCGGCCAGATATAAGTCAAACGCGCTAATACCAACAACAGGGATATTTAATCCCATACCAATTCCCTTGGCATATGCGATACCCAGACGGATACCAGTAAAACTGCCCGGACCCACCACGACACCAATTGCGGAAATATCGCGCCATGATGCGCCAGATTCCGTGATAAATTTTTCACATTCCGCGGGCAGGGCAACAGACTGTTTTTCCACCGCCACAGATTTGTATTTATCACCCAATACAAATTCTAAATCTTTCCCCGATGTGTTGATAATTAAAATCATAGTTTAATCCTGATTATTTTTTGTTTACGATATGCCAAACATCTTTCTTCATAAATGCGCTTCATCAAATTGTAAATCTGACGCGCAGTAAAACCGCTAAGTTCACAGCGCTTTTCAGTTAAGTGTGGCAGTTCGTTATTATGTTCAAGCGCCACATGATATTCAGACCATAATTTTGATGTCCTTGGATGATTTCTTATGCATGTTGCTTCGATAATAACTTTATCTTTTGGTTTATTGTCTGACCACCATGTGCGATAAGAGTCTTGTACTTGCGCTGAAAAAGTCTTTTCATTAATAGGGCAAAAATGAACATTCTGACAAATGTTTTTCAGATAATTTTCCACATCATAATAAACATTTATTTCTTTGCAAATATTCATTTGTAATCCTTTTACATTATATCATCTGCCAAAGCCAAATGTTGTTGTGTTTTGAACAAAGCGTTTGCCACTCATTAACATATACAGTTTTTTGGCCAATGCCCCAGTATACGTTTCTTCTGCATCATTTTTATAAACGACAGATACTTTATACGTTGTTGGATGCACAGAATGCTTTTCATACTCTGTCACGTTCACATGTTTGTCGTTCATGTTCAACTGATACGACGCATCTACCGCACCGTATTCACAGTTCAGTTTACAGCTAGAATATACTGCCTTTGGATTTTTTGCCATATAATCTTTAACTTCACGATACAGTTTTATTTGTTTAATAATATTCATTTTTTTCCCTTTTTATATGTGTGCACTAAATCCGATTTTTTTATTCAATCCGATTGTTTTACGTGCAGATAACAGTTCGTCAATCTTTTCTGGTGTAAATTCTGTTTTAATATCTTCACAGTCATTTTCCAATAACGAACGACGCAATACCGCGGTTATTTCACGTTGCACCTGACGCACACCTTGTTCGGATGTATAGTTCTGAATAATATGCTTTAATGCATCATCAGACATAACAATATTTTCTGTATTCCACCCAGTGTCACGTGCCGCGCGTTCAATTAGATGTTCGCGTGCAATTTTAACTTTATCATCCATGGAATATCCCGGGATTTCAATAATTTCCATACGATCTTTTAATGCGTTTGACATATTCAGCGAATTTGCCGTTGCAATAAACATCACATTAGACAAATCAAAATCCACTTCCAGATAATGATCGCGGAAAGTCTTGTTCTGTTCGGGGTCCAGAATTTCCAACAATGCAGATTCCGGATCGCCACGCCAATCACGTCCCATCTTGTCAATTTCGTCCAGAACGATAACAGGGTTATTTGTTTTGCAACGTTTTAACGCATCCATAATGCGCCCAGTCTGTGCGCCGATATAAGTCTTGCGATGTCCGCGGAAATGCGCTTCGTCAGAAATACCGCCTAATGATATGCGTTGATATTTTCGCCCCAGCGCCGTTGCGATTGATTTGCCCAATGAAGTCTTACCAACACCTGGTGCACCAACAAAACATAAAATCGTACCCTGATTACCACCAGTTTTTTTCATAACTGCAATATGTTCCAATATACGTTCTTTGACACCCTGCATACCAGAATGTTCGCTGTCCAAGACTTCACGTGCACGCTTCAAATCAATTGGTGCGTTATCAGAGACACCCCACGGCATTGCCAACAATTCATCCAGATATGTTTTTAGCAGTCCGCCTTCATTTGACATTGGCGACATAGAACGCATACGTTTCCACTCGCTTAATGCTTTTTCTTTGGCGTCACCCAGCATATTTGAACGCAGAATTTTCTTGCGCAGATTTTGCGTATCCATTTCGCCATCGTCTTCGCCCATTTCTTTTTGTATGGCGCGCATTTTTTCTTGCAATATTGCCTCGCGACGTCCTGTTTCCATCTGTTGTTGGATACGTTTGTTGATTGATTCTTCAATCTTGACAGTTTCTGCCATCAGCTTGATCGATTCTAATAAAATCGTCAATTTTTCGGACCAAGACGCAGCGCATAAAACCTTGACTGCAATGTCTGTGTCCAGCCCGGCAGTTTGTATTACAGAATCAACGAACGCGGGCAGGGGATAATCCGCCACAACATTACGTAATTTATCAGATTTAAATTTACGCGATGACACCCCCAATGCCTGCATATTATCTGCCAACATATCACGCAACGCCAATGTCTTTTCAGATTGCATATCATCGGCAATTTCGATTGGGTCGTAATTCGCACAAAACACACCGTCTACAACTTCGATGTCACGCAGTGTGACTGCGCCCGTTGTGCGTACCAAAATATGCGCAGCACCATCTGGCATATTGAATTTTTGAACCAATTCCCCAATTGTTCCGACGTTATAAATATCGTCTGGGGTGGTTGGATATGCCCAACTGTGCTGGGGCACCAATATTATTTTTGCATCCGGTGTTGTCGCCGCTGCCTGAACACATTTTACAGATAACGCATTATCTAAAAAAGCCGGCAATGGCACACCTGGGGATACGACTAAATCACGAAAAGGTAAAATAAATGTTTTCATAGTAAAACAAATATAATAAAAAATAACAAGATTTCAAGACGAATAAAAAGCAAATCTTAGACATAAAAAATCCCCCGGTTGGGGGATTTTTTGTTAACGACGACGATATCCGCCACCGTTGTGTTGTGCGCTGTTGCTGGAACGCTTTGATAAATAGCGTGCCGCAATCAAAACCAACCATTCAAATGTTAATGCGGCCATACCTGCCAATTTGCTGTCAATACCGGAAACCCATCCCAATACATAAACAATCTGTGCAACAAAAGACAGATACAGAACACCAAATACGCCTGTAAAGAATACTTTTTTTACTTTGCTAAACATTTTGTCATCCTTCCTTGTGTTTATAGATTAATTAAATTATGTGCCGGATTTCTGGTGCCAGGTACCGGCGAACCCCGCAATCGCTAAAACGAATATGATCAACAATTGCCAACCATATTCAAGCCATCATTAGGCAGCCATTGCAAGGCGAACATTGTCGTTCGCAGCGATTCTATCGCCATTCAGTTTTTAGTCGGCTTTTTACGACGCCATGTCGGATTCACCCAATTTGTCTTTCATCATCTGTCGAATCTATGTCAGCCCCATAATCAAATACGACCCTTAATCGTATCAGATGGTGGAGCTGTGGGGTACCGCCCCCCAGTCCATAATGACTATTTCACAACGGATTCAGAATCATCACTGCTGTGCAGCCCACATATTATAGTCTTTTATACTGGAAATTGCAAGTTTTTAGATTATAATGCCGAACAAGAGGAATCAAAATGAAGTTCTTAGATAGGGCAAAAATCTATGTCAAAGCAGGCGACGGTGGCAACGGCAGTGCCAGTTTCCGTCGTGAAAAATATATCGAATTCGGCGGCCCAAACGGCGGCGATGGTGGTCGTGGTGGCGACGTGGTTTTTGTTGCTGTGCCAAATGTGAATACACTGATTGACTATCGATACAAGACTAAATTCGTGGCCCAGCGCGGTGAAAACGGCATGGGAAAAATGCGTACTGGCGCATCCGGCGACACATTGGTATTACCAGTTCCCACAGGCACGGTTATCCTGTCTGAAAACGAAGAAATCGAATATGCTGATTTAAATGAAGACGGCATGGAATATCGTGCAGCGCGTGGCGGCAACGGCGGGTGGGGCAATTTGCACTTTAAAAGCCCGACAAATCGCGCACCAAAACAGGCAAATGACGGCTTGCCGGGCGAAGAACGCACGGTTGTGTTGCGCCTAAAACTGATTGCAGACATCGGATTGGTTGGATTCCCAAACGCGGGAAAATCAACATTGTTGTCTGCGGTAACCGCGGCGCGTCCAAAGATTGCAAATTACCCATTTACAACACTAAATCCGCAATTGGGTGTTATGTATGCCCACGACCGTGAGTTTGTCTTGGTTGATTTACCTGGACTTATCGAAGGCGCACACACGGGTGTTGGCCTGGGGGATCAGTTCTTGGGTCATGCCGAACGCACAAAAATGATTTTGCACGTAATTGATGGCACCGAAGCCGATTGGGCTGCGCGCTATGCGGCGATACGTCATGAAATGGATTCATATGGCGGTGATTTAATTGCCAAACCAGAAATGGTTGTGATAAACAAAATTGACGCAATTGGCGACGAAGAATTGTCCGAAAAATTAAACGCGTTCAAAAAATCATTTGGCCGCAAAAAGAAACCTGAAATATTAACCATCAGCGCCGCAGGGAGAGTAGGGATAGACGACCTGATTTCATCAATTGAAAAGAAATTCCTGGGGATAACCGATGATAAAAAATAAACTGGCGACACATAAAAACCAAGCCGTTAAAGAAATAGATTTTTTGCGTGATACAAAAAATGGCGCTGTTGCATATCGCGACGATTTGACCAGTGTTCCACTGTCACAATTAACAATGAACGCGGTTGAATTTATTGGCGGTCGTTGGCGTATTCAAAAGAAATTCCCACACAAAATTCAGATGATTCGTGATCGTGAAATGGTGCTGTTGGATCAATTGACACACCAAGACCATGTCCTGTTTGATTATTATACCGCGTGTATGGTTGGTTGGAATTGCTATGGTCCATTTATATCTGATCATCATGATTACATTGTTGCCAAATACACGACAGACGACGGTGTTTATTGGGGCTATGGCCGAACGATTGAACAGGCACGTGCGTTTCTGGGGATTAAGTTATATGACGAATACATGGACTTAATTCACAAACACGCATGCAAAAACCAATTAATGCGCCAGAAAAAATAATTTTTTGCAATTTAGTACTTTCTCTGCTAAGATTTGACTGCTAACAAAACTACAAAGGAGAAGTACACAATGGTATCATTAAAAGGCACCCAAACAGAAAAGAATCTGTTAATTGCATTTGCCGGTGAATCCCAGGCACGCAATCGTTACACAATGTATGCGTCCCAGGCCAAGAAAGACGGATTTCAGGCAATTTCCAAAATCTTTTTGGAAACAGCAGATCAAGAAAAAGAACACGCATCACGTTTGTTTAAATTCTTGGAAGGCGGCGAATTGGAAATCACTGCATCTTTCCCTGCAGGCAAGATTGGCACAACACTGGAAAACTTACAGGCAGCGGCCTATGGTGAACACGAAGAAAATACAGATATGTATCCAAAGTTCGCACAAATTGCGGCCCAAGAAGGTTTTCCTGCAATTGCAGAAATTTTGAAGAACATCGGTTTGGCAGAACGTTATCATGAATCACGTTTTCGCGCCTTGGCCGAAGCAATCGAAGACGGCACATTGTTCAAACAGAACAATATTGTAATGTGGCGTTGCACAAATTGCGGCATGTGGCACATCGGAACCGAAGCGCCATCTGTATGCCCGGCATGCTTGCACGAACAGGGCTATTTCATCAGCGAAGGCACAATATCCCGCTGTGACACAAACGAAGGTTTCTGTGAATACGCCGTCATCGACGACTAATCACATCGAAACAAAGAAAAATCCCCCAACCGGGGGATTTTTTACTTTTTCTTTCTTGTCTTCTTGGTTGCAATCGCCTGAATGTCCGTGCGCGTATCCCTAATCGCATTTTTCAGTTCGGCAACCTGATTTTTCAAAGTGTTGTTTTGATTACGCAAATCCACCACAGTATTTTTCAGATTTTTATAATCATTTGCCATGTCGAACAAGTGTCGCCGTGCCACGCGCCTGCGCTTAATCGGCAACAGCACCCCCTTCATCACCACCCCCGCAATCAAATAATACGGAAACAGCAGGTATGGTTTTATGCGTATTTTCTTTCTTTCTGCTTTTACTTTTTTCGGCTTTTTTATACGCGGCAATTTATAATATTCCCCCGTATCAATATTATACGCCAGTTTCGGCAGTTTAATTAAATCGCCAAGATATCTGTTTATGCGCTCAGAACTCCATTTCATCGCACCTGATGCAGGTGTAAATGTCATTTCGCCAAAGTAAATGTCATCTGTGTCCAAATAATACAAATCAACACGCACAAAGTTAAATCCCTTGCACAGTTTTTGTGCTAGTTCCAGCATCTTATCAAAATTCTTTGGTTTGGCGACTTGTCCTTCATAAAAAACATTATCCCACCATTTTTGTTTGTTCCATTTTGTATCATAAAAAGATACTTTGTGACTATTAGATGTTCGCTCTGATATAACTTGAATATATTTTACTTCACCATTAAAGCAATAAAACTTGTAGTCATTTAAATCATCGCAACTTTTGTTTTCAATGTATTTTTCAATAATAATTTTTGGTGGAATATCTCGATAATGCATCTCATATCCATATTTAAATGCAAAATTTTCATTTAACCACCTATTCAATTTATTTTTGACATCTTCCAAATCGATTGTCGATTTATCTTTGACGACGATATTATATCCTGCACCATGATTTGTTTTAATAACAAACTGTTTGGGTAACTTTTCAAAATCAATTTCATCAAATGAATCATATACGCCTAACAGCGGTATCAGATATTTATCACCAATTTTTTCAGCAACCCAATCGCGCACCAAATACTTGTCCGCCAAACGTGTTTTATCTGGTGTTGATGCAAACAATTTCAACCATTGAATTTTTTCATTAAATGTTTTCGGATTGTTGAAATTAATAGCTCCTCTACGCGCAGCATACCACTTTTCCAATTCCAATTTATATGGAATAATTTCTGGGCGATTTAATAAATGTTTATCCGCTTCATCTTTTAACAGTTTGTATACTTGTGGATAGTGCGACATCAACGCCCTAAAATCACGCCAGAACAATTTTGGTCCGGCATCATTAATTTTACATAAACCTGTTTCTTGTGTGCCTGGCACATAGTGCGCTTCAATTTCAGGGTTGTCAACCACACGAACATTATATCCATTTAATGCCCCCATAAACCAATACCATTGATCGTCATTTGTTGGCGTCAATTTCTTTATTAATTCTTCATCTAAAATATCCTTGTGGAAACAGTGAGGAGGATATAGTACGCCCCCCAATCCAACAAGTTTATTTAAACAAGATGCACCAGGCCAGTATTCGCGTCCGCCCGCAATTGTTTTAAAGCCACTTGCATCACGATAGAATTTTGTCACGCGATGCGCATGTATGTCATGCGGATATTTTAAATAACTGCTATACAGTTTTTCTAGCCATGTTGGTTGATAAATATTGTCGTCATCCGCCGTTACAATAATTGCATCTGGATACTTTTTTAGTGTTGGGTTTAATTTTTTATATGAACGAATGTCGTGATACCAATCAATTGTTAAACCCTTGTCGCGCAAATCTAACAATTGTTTTGGCAGATCTTTTTCACGATTTGGGAACTGTTCTGGCGCCAACCACAGAATAACTTTATCCGCTTTGTGCGTTTGATTTAATAGGCTTTCAATCGTTTGGTTCACTGTGCCAATGCGTGCAGGGTATGATGTTAAGGATACGATTAAATCGCAGCTATTTGTAATTTTATCTTCTATATCTGGATAGTGTTTGAATATGTTTTCTAACACTAAATTACGTGTATTATTCTGATTGTTTATATTATAGAGTGCAAGTTCCTGACTAGCAAATTGATTGCTTTCAAACAGTCCTAAGTTTCCCTGTGCAACAGATATAGGAGTATTGTTGTGTATTGCCATCGCCCAATACCAGAAATCGTCTTCTGTAGGCGCTAGCTTTAGGAACAGCGTTTCTTCTAAAACATCAGCATGTAATGAACACGGTGGATATAAAGCACCAGAGCCGCTGGTATAGAAATTTGAGAAGTCTATACGGCTATTTTGTGACTCTATGCCAAAAGCACCTTTTTGAGGAATGCGTTTACCTTTTTCCCATTGTTCGTATGGAAATACAGATTGATTGTTGTGTGTGATTCTATAAGCTCTATGGCAATGTATGGCCTCCGGATGTTTTAAATAACTTTTGTATAATATGTCCAGCCAATCATCTGGATATATTATATCGTCATCAGCCGTTACAATAATTGCTTCAGGATATTTTTTTATTGCTGGGATCAATTTTTTATACGGTTTTATATCGTGATACCAATCAATTGTTAGACCTTTGTCACACAAATCTAACAATTGTTGTGGCAGATCTTTTTCACGATTTGGAAATTGCTCTGGCGCTAACCACAGTATAACTTTATCTGCCCGATGTTTCTGAGTTAACAAGCTGCTTATTGTATGATGAATAGTAGGTATCCTAGCAGGATAAGAAGTTAAGGAGATATATAACTCTGGACGATTGGCTCTAATTTTAATTTGCTCCATAGAAGAGATCCCTAATCGTCTGGCGGCATCTTGTTGGAACAGCTCTTTATAAAACATAGCTTCGTCATTTTGTTGTTGAGCGACCCAATTAATTGAACCGTATAAATTTGCATAAAAACACTGTTGATAAACAGCAAACTTATTGCTTTTTTGCAAATAAGATTTTAAATCCAGAAAAGCTCTCAAAAACACATACTTAAACTGTTGTCTCGAAGCGCTTAATGAATTTTTCTGAAACATGCGATAGAGAAGTAACGATTTATTACAATATGAAACTTTGTTCGATACCGCAATGGCTGCAAGAACGAAAAACAAATCGTTGCAAACAACTGTTGAAGAAAAGTGTAAATTACTATCTATTATAAACTGTTTACGAAATAATTTATTCCAAGGCATTGGACAAGTAATATTGAATGTTCTGCTGTCGCTAGGAATAATTGATTCATTGGGGCGCAAATATTGTTCGTTTGCCCCCAGGGATTTTGATAATTCTTTCGTTTTGCAATTGTACTTATGGTATCTAAAAATGACAATGTCAGAATTGTCTTTTTTTACCGTTTTATAAGCCTCTTCCAACATATTCAATTCAAAGAAATCGTCGCTGTCTAGGAACGACAGGTATTCCCCACGGGCGATGGATAGGCCCGCATTGCGGGCGACCCCAGCGTGCAGGTTTTCCTGGTGCAGGATAGTGATTCGATGGTCTTTTTTTGCGTATTCTTTCAATATGGTCATGGAATTATCTGTTGAACCATCGTCAACACAGATAATTTCAATTTCACGCAATGTCTGATTGACAACAGAATCCATACATTCACGCAAATACTGTTCAACGTTATACACCGGTATAATCACCGACACCCGTGGTGTGTAGTCGATTTTGTTTTGAACAATTATTTGGGCAGTGGTATCTGGATCGCCATCTGCATTTTTTACAATAATCTGTTTTGGTGCCACCTGTTTTGCGATATGTTTCACCGCTGACTTGCGCGCAATCTTTTTCGCCATAATTTACCGCTCCTGTATTTTTTCGAATAAAAAGACCGTCAGGAATTGACGGTCGGGGAGTTCGAAAATCATAGAGCCAATGATCCTGTTGGTCTTTCGATATGCGCATATCGTGTTGTATACACCAACAGCTCCCCAACCCGTAGGTCAGGGATTTATAACGATGCTTTTGCACCGGACTCTATGGTGGCTTTCGACGGCCCCGAACCCAATTCCCATTGGATTCGATTGCGATTATGCCAGTAAAAATATAGATTTGCAAGTTTAATAAAAACCCATCGTCGGATGGGTTATTCTTTTATCTCTAATTCATCCAGGATTTTGTTAAATCTGCGTGTGGCGGTATTAGAACAACTGCGTCCTGTCCAAATTAACAATTCTTTTCCTGCATGTTGATCTACCAATGATACGTTGTATCGCCACCACCAAAAACCATTAAATGCACACCAGATTGGACGAAACTTATCTTTTGTTTCAGAAACCTTCATTATGTATTGTGCATCACTTGGAACATAAAACGTTTCTGATTCAAACATTTCTGTTTCTAGAAATGCATTAGACGTGTTGCGAACTTTCCCAATTTTTACGTTGTATCCACGCTCTTCCAAAGTAGATTTGACCGCAGAACGCATTGAATAACCTGCGCGCGTGGTGTAGATATCTGATCCCGGTTGCAATGTGCCAGGCTTTATATATAACCTATTACATCCGCCCAAACAAATCAATGAAATCAGTAAACAGAAAACAATACGCATATCCACACCCCTGTGATAAAAAAAAGTGGCGCACCCGGCGCGATTCGAACGCGCAATCCCCGCCTTCGGAGGGCGATGCTCTATCCAATTAAGCCACGGGTGCATACGCAACGTATTATAAATAATCAACCGTAAAATGCAAGGCATTCTGTTATCGGCGCGCAGACACAGAATTGCGCCCACGATAACAAGCATTTGTTAAAACATGCAACATATTGAATGCGCGCATGCCTGAATATATCGCCGGCTTGTTCAGCTTTACCGCCAGCGTATCTTCATAACACTCTATCAATTCATCATAGTTGTTTAATGGATATCGGCACAACATTTGCGTCGCAGAAAAATTTACATTTGATACAGCAATCATATCCAGGTCAACTAATCGCGTCAGATTAAAATTATTATCCACCAACATATTCTTTTTCCATAAATCATTGTGTTGCAGAAACATTTGACCACCGCATGACAAAGTTTTATATATAACGCCATAAATTTCGGCCAACACAGGCGGTAAAACAGCGCGTTGATTTACCAGAAATGTTTCGTGCGCAAATTTACCCCAGTCTAACTTAATATCGCGCGGATTTATTTGCATAATATTCTTCTGAATTTCAAACACCTGTTGATAAATCCGAAAGATTTGTGTATCTGATAATCCCGACCGAATGTGTTCATATAATGTTTTGTCTGGACAATAATTATAAGATTCAAAATGTGCGCCGCAAAAACTGTGGGGCATGGTTTGTGGCACTGGGACGTCGACCAAATTTAACAGCTCAGATATATAATAATTCCTGTTGATTATATTACTGTCATTAAATTTACACACAACTGGTCCAGATATTGTATCACAAATAAATACAGGACTGATTCTGCCTAACACATATGGCTGACGAATGTTATAAGCGTTTGGATAAACACTGTGTATCGCGGCGCAATAAAATTCATCTGAATGTTTTTGCATGTTTTTAACGGCATTTTGGGTGTTTTGAACTAAGCATTTTTTGACGAATGTTCGCAATTGCTGAAATCCGGTCATAATTTAAAGAATTGTTGTTCTTTGTGTTGTAATATCTAAATAAATCTTTGATGTCCAGTCCGATTTGTTGGTATCGCGCCCCCAGCATCGCAAACGCAAAGTCTTGGGAACATATCCCAATGGAATCTAAATCTATAATTCCTTGTAAATGTCCGTCGTCCGAAACGATGATGTTTGCCGGACTAAGATCAAAATGGTATACAGAGTTGTTTTTCGAATTTATATTTAATGACATTGTCAACGCATATGCCGCCAAACCAGGCAGCACACCGCGTGTTGTTGTGATGTGTTTTCTGGCAATTTCTGGTGCATAATTTACAGATTCGTTGCCGATAAGTTCTGGATATACGCGTTCCATTTTTATGAATTCGTCCATAACTTCACGATATATTGCTTTTACTTGTTTTGCGTCCATTCCTTGGGTGATTGCGACGCGCAATGGTGTGCCTTTGATTTCGGCGTAATCTTCGAAATGCAAATTTTTGTAATCGCGTGGTGTTATTTGTGGCACTGGTATTCCGCGCACATTATACAGATATGATACTTTGGCATTTTTACGCACTATGTCTTCATTGTTAAATTTAAATACCCGGTCACCCGAATCGGTTTGTGCGATTAAAATATTGTCTTGGTTACCACGCAAAGACGGTTCGCGAAAATCTGTGGCATCTGGATAGATGCTTTGTATTGCGTTGCGATAAAGATAAAGTTTATTCGAATCCATTTTTCTTTCCATACTGTTATGCGGTGCCGTATTGTATTTTTTACGCACAAAAAGTCAATAGTTTAATTTGCCTGTAATGATGCCAGCATAAATTCATCCAAATCGCCATCCAACACCGCGTCCGAATCGGTTTTTTCAACACCTGTGCGCACATCTTTGACCAATTGATATGGATACAGAACATAGTTTCTAATTTGACTGCCCCATTCGATTTTTTTCTGGGCGGCCTTGGCGGCATCTTCTGCCTCGGCCCGTTTTTGCATTTCCAGTTCGTACAATTTACTGCGTAACATTTTCATTGCCATTTCACGGTTTTGGATTTGACTGCGTTCATTCTGGCATGTGACAACAGTGTTTGTTGGAATATGAGTAATACGAACCGCGCTGTCTGTCTTGTTTACGTGTTGCCCGCCGGCCCCAGATGCGCGATATGTATCGATTCGTAAATCTTTATCATTTATTTCTATTTCGATTGTGTCATCAATATCTGGCCATACATCCACAGACGCAAAACTGGTCTGGCGTTTGCCGTTTGCATTAAAAGGCGAAATACGAACCAGGCGATGAACGCCGATCTCGTTTTTTAGCCAACCGTATACCCGTTCCCCAGAAATACGATACGTAATATTTTTTATACCGGCGGTATCACCTTCGTGTTCTTCGATAACCTCTGTAATAAAACCATGGCGTTCGGCCCATCTGGCATACATGCGCGACATCATTTGCGCCCAGTCTTGGGCTTCGGTGCCGCCGGCGCCGGCTTGAATAAACAAGAACGCACCATTGTTATCAGCCGGTTCGCGGAACAAAGTGATAAATTTTGCCCGATGTGCCGTATTGCGCAGGTTTTCAATTGCTGTAATGACATCCGCGTCATCTGGGGCCATATCATACAGATCATGTAAATCTGCATATTCACGTTCCAATTGATACAATTCGTTTAATGTTTTTTCTAAACTTGATTTTTTTTGCAATAACGCACGTGCAGAATCTGGGTTATCCCATAGATCTGGTGCATTCACTTGGGTGTTTAATTCATCAATCTGGGATTGAACCTTTTCGGGGTCAAAGAAACCCCCTAACGGCAGAAATGTCGTCTAAAATCTGTGAAAAAACTTCGTTTGCCATAATCATGCCACTAATCATAGCAATTAAATTTTAAAACGCAAATGAATGTTTGCCTTTTATGGATAAATATGATAATATAAAATCTAAATGAGAGGGATTCATATGAAACACTTTTTTTCCATCTTTGGTATAATTGGCGCATGTTTTATTGGAAATGCGGCATTGGCTGTATCTGCGGGTTCTGTGGGCAATAATGGCACAAATCGTGGCCTGATTGGCACAACACCCAGTGCAACTGGCGGGTTGCGCGGTAATGCAGGAATTGCAAACGCATATAAAACAAATCAGCGCAACACATATTTTATGGTAACGCAACCTGATGTTGATACGGCATGCCGTCAAAAGATTTATGCATGTTTGTCTGATTACTGCGGCGATGTCACTGTCGCAGGCGCCCAGGTTACATCAAAATGTCAATACGCAACTGAAAGCGAACTGTATAATTACACATTGTTATGTTTGCAAAAGGACACAGAAATATTATTGCCGCAATATGGTGCAAATACTGTAAATTATGTTGGCGGTATGAATACTGCGGCACGTTTATGTCCGTCATATGTTCAACAAGAATTACTGTCATATCTGTCCATGGCGAATATGGCAACCCAGTTGTCAAAATCTAATTCAGATTTATGTATCAAACGTCGCCAGGAATTAGAAGCGGCCATGGCGTGTCATTCTGTAGCATTGGCATATGGTAATGAAACCAGCAGTAAACTGACCACCATGTTGACAGATTACTGTGGTGCCGGTGTCCCTGGGGGCAGTGCAGAAATGGTGACGCGTTTCTCTAATGCCGGTAATGTGGGTGCTGATATATGGGGATGGGCGGAAAAAATTGTTAGCCTGGATTTAAATAAAAAGGGTGAAGATTGGCAGGCTGCCGTAGATGCTGTTTTGGCGGGATATACGAATCGCATGAATTTGGCGTGTGGTGATAATATGCAGTTAAATACTGGGTCACATGGTTCTGTCTCGAATGAACCATCTGTATTGCAAACTGCTGCGACATTGGCGTTAGGGGCTGCGTTCCCGGTTGTGCCACAACGTGTTGAAAATCCGTATGAAAATCAATCTGTATGGATGGATGTGACATCTATGTCCGAAGTATACGATTATGACACTGCGTATCAGGTTGTGATGGCAGGACTGTCAAATTCATCGTTGACCCAAAACGCATTTTTAACCAGTGCGCAAATGGATAATATGAAGACCGCATACACCCGTGGAACCAAGGTTATTATATTGCGTGACAGTGCGCGTTGTTTTATTGTTCCGATTGCTCAACTAACCCAGGCAGAACAATCCCTGGTGGCACAATCATTTGCCAGTTGTATAAATAAATAAAAAACATCCCCCGCATGGGGGATTTTATAATTTCTACTTTACCCGTTGTTCCAGAATCCATCGACCATACATTATCTGGAATCCCACGCTGGGGGCAGGATTATTTGGAAAAGACAAATAAAAATCCCCGCGTGTTGTGGGGATTTATGAATCAGAGCCGTATGAACAGCCCGTGTCGTAATGATAAACATTTCCATGCTCATCGGTAAAATCTTGTCCCGCAGAAATATAACATGATGTTATATCGCCTGAGCCACCAGATGAAGTTCCATCACCAGGGCATTTAAAACAATTGTTGTCTTGCATATAACAGCCCGCTGAACATGAATATTGTGTATTTTTTAGAATTCTAAACGACCAAGCCGACATTGTTAACGAACTGTGGTTTGGATTGGCGACTATATCGCATGCCTTATAGGTTTTGACACAGTCTGCATCGCCTGTATTTGTTGTCTGTGTCCAATTGTATGCTAATGAACCGCATGCATAGGCCAATGTGCATCGTGATGCCGAAACGCACTTGCACAGATTTTTATCGCCAGATACACTGCACATAGAATCGTATGTACAGCATTTCACAGTACCTGTTGGGCATGTAATAGTTGTGTCTGTATATTCAACGCATCCACCCACTACACATTGGCCGTATGTTTCGTCATATACGTATCCGTCAACACATACATTACCGCCCGGTGTTATATCCGTGCCACCTACCAGTGCGAATGCATTGTTGCAAACAAACAATCCGCCAATCAGACAGATAAATTTTCTCATACCATTCCTCCGCATACTCTTGATTAAAAGCATAGCATTATTTTAAACGTTTTGTCCATTCATTATCTGGAAAATTTAATTGCAGCATTTCTGAATAACCGTGTGCCTGTTCTGGTAACCCAATTGCGGTATAGCATTCGGTTAAACGATACAATGCTTCTGGTGTCATAACCGTTTCCTGGGCATCGGTTACCACTGATTGCAGACGACTGATTGCACTGGGCCAGTTTTCACGTTTCATATCATTACGTGCTGCAAACATCACTTTACCTGCGATATAGTTTTTCAAGATAACAATCTTGTTTTCTGCATTTTTTGCATATGGACTGTGCGGAAAACGCGCGACCAACGTTTGGAATTGTTGTAATGCATATGCCGACATACCGGGTTCACGACGAACGTCACTGACTTGTCGATAATAACACATTCCGCGCAGATACATTACATATGGTGCGTCTTTGTGTCCGGGGTGAAAGCGCATAAAACGGTCCGCAGCTAAAATAGCACCTGCAAAATCTTCATCCATATAATGCGAATAAGCCGCCATTACCAGTGCATCTGCGGCCCATGGGCTGGCTGGATACTGTGTTTCTGCCTGCAAGAATTTCATTGCGGCTTCTTCATAATTTTCATCATTAAATTCATCATATGCGTTTGCATAGATTTCTGGTAATGCCTGTTCTGGGGTGATTTCATTATCTGTGCCTGCGCATCCCCCCAGTGCCACGCCCGCTATCGCCAATATCATAAGATGTTTTTTTATGCTCATACTAAATATTCCTGTCTTGATTTTCTGTTACAGAACACAGTATAATCTAAACTATGAAACTAGGCAAACATATTTTCGGTGTTGGTGCCATGACGGGCATCAGTCGCGTATTCGGTTTTATTCGTGATATGCTGATTGCACGCGTGCTGGGGGCAGGGCGGTTGTCTGATATATTTTTGGCGGCATTTAAACTGCCGAATTTATTCCGTGACCTGTTGGGCGAAGGTGCGTTGTCTGCAATCTTTATTCCAATGTATACTGATTCCAAGAAAGATGAAAACTTTGCACGCAACGTATTTTCATGGCTGTTGATGGGATTGTTGGGGCTGACGATATTGTTTGAAATATTTATGCCATTGGTTGTGTGGATTTTGGCACCTGGATTTGATGCCGTGCCTGGTAAAATGGAAATGACCGTCATCATATCGCGCATAATGTTTGTATATGTAATATTTATATGTGGGGCGGCGTTTTTATCGGCAATATTAAACGCGTTTTCACGGTTTTTATTGGCGGCATTTATGCCTGTATTATTAAACATTATGCTGATTGGTGCGTTGCTGATTGCGATGATTTTTGGCACGTCTAATGTTTTATACTTGATGGCGGGAACCGTTGTTTTGTCGGGCATAATTCAATTCGGCATATTATGGTCGCGCATACGTCGCAATCACTTTGGATTGTATTTAGTATGTCCGCGATGGACGCCAAAAATAAAAAGTATGTTTAAACGTCTGGGGGTCAGCATTGTCGGCAGTGGTTTTTACCAAATAACAATAATTGTTGGCACCTTGGTGGCCAGTTTTCAAAGTGGTGCCGTATCGTGGTTATATTATTCCGACCGAATCGTCCAGTTGCCTTTTGCGATGATTGGTTTGGCGGTCGGCACGGTTTTAATGTCGTCAATATCTAATGCGTTGGCCGATAACAATATGCGCAGTGTTTATATCCAGCAAAATTCATCAATGCGTCGCGCGATGATGCTGATATTGCCGTGTGTGGTTGGGTTGGTTGTGTTGGCAGAACCAATTATCAAATACTTGTTTGAATACGGGGCATGGACACCCGCATCGACCCGCGCTGTTGCGTTGGCGATTCGGATTCAGGCATTTGTTCTGCCTGCAATGTTGGTCAGCCAAATATACAGTAAAACACTATACGCATCCCAAGATGTCAAAACCCCTGTAAAAACCAGTATGATATCATTGGGGGTGGCGGCTGTGTTGTATTTATGCCTGTTTCCATTTGTCGGATACTTGGCGGTTCCAATTGGCGTCGTGGCCAGTGGTTATTTAAAAAACACATTATTAGGTCGCGCGTGCAGAAAACGCAATCTGGTGCATCACGATGGTCGAACGATTCGCGCAATCACAGTATTTGCCGTGTGGGCAACCGTATTGGGTATTGTAATGTCATATTTTCCGATTATGGGCATTTGGACATTGGGTGGTGCGATTGTTGGATACGGCATTATATATCTGCCGGTGGCATATATGTTTGACAAGAAAATTAAATGATAAAATAAATTTGAAACGGACTTCATTTTATGATAAAATACAAATCATAAAGAATGCAAGGAGTCCTAAATCATGAAAAAAGTAATTTCTTTGGCGGTCTTGACGGCAATGCTGTCTGGATGTATGGATTTGAATCAAACTGGTTCAACAAACGGTTATGGTGCCGACGGTTTTGGCGAAGAAACATTGGTTTCTGAACCTGTTGTGGCCCAGCCTGAATTAAACGACGCATATCTGTTGTCTGCAGCGCCAAAATATTATATCGGCAGTGCGTATAAGGTAGATGATGTCCAATATATCCCGGTCGAAGATTTAACATACAATCAAACCGGTATTGCAGGCATTATCCCAACAGAAATCAATGGTCAGAAAACCAGCAACGGTGAAATCTTTGATGTAAATCAAATGGTCGCGACCAGCAAGACATTACCATTGCCAACAATTGCACGTGTAACAAACCTGGATAATGGTCAATCTGTGGTTGTTCGTGTAAATAATCGTGGTCCATTTGTAAATACACGTTTGATGGATTTATCGCCTGCGGCTGCCCAAAAAATTGGTTTAAATGGCACGGCTAAGGTTCAAATCCAGGTGTTATCAGATCAAACAATCGCTGTTAAAAATGCAACATTGGGAACATCACAACCGGTTGTGTCCGAAACAGTTGTTGTTGAACAACCTGTTGTAGCCACACCGGCTGTCGCGACACCTGTATCTGGTGAATACAGCGTCCAAGTTGCAGCATTTTATGCCCAAGACAGCGCAGATTCTTTGGCCCAGCGTATGAAGACATATGGCGATGCAGTCGTTATCAACGAAGGCGATATGTATAAAGTTCGTATTGTAAATCTGGATGCCGCGGCGGCACGTAATGTTATTGACAATTTGCGTAATAACGAAGGTATGGCCCCAGGTCTGTTACATAACGGCCGATGGGTAAACGCCGACAGTATTTAAAAATCCCCCCACTGGGGGATTTTTTTGTGAGTAAGTTTACTAAAATAAACTTTTATTTATCTAATCATACTATCACATGTTTTATGTCTCGTTTTTCAAAAAATCCCGCCAATTAGCGGGATTTAATATTGTTTCTGTTGATTTATCCAATTGCGTATTATATGGGCGGCGACATTGTATTTATGTGCCGCACGTGCCACGTCTTTATCAGATGCATATTGCAATATTTCAGATTTTTGTGTGTCTGTAAAGTGTCTGATATTACGTTTTTTAAATATCCGATATACGTCATTCCATCTGTAAATAACTGTGCTGGGGACATTGTATTTACGCATTGCATCGACCAAAGAATGATCTTTGACGTATGTCAGGATTTCACGTCGTTCCGCAATTGTAAATCGGCGTTTCTTGATCTGTCGAACAGGCTGGCGCAATGAATCGCAAACTTTTAATTCACGATTCCATTTATACAGTGTTGCCGGCACAATATTATATTGCGAAACAACATAATTTAGACCGTATTTAGTAGTTTCTTTTAATATCGATACTTTTTCATCACAGGAAAAAACACGTTTTTTGCGTAATGAATATACATTGTATTTTTTGTTCCATAATATTATTGATGCCATGGTCACGCCAAAGTCATTGGCGGTCTTGGTCAAACCATGTTCTTTCGCATAGTTTAGGATTTTTAATTTTTCTGTGGTTGAATATGCCATTTTTTTGCCTTTATTTTGGGGGCGATTGCCCCCAAAAGTCATATTTTACATCATGCCTGGCATTCCACCACCCATTTGTGGGCTGGCTGGTTTTTCTTCGGGAATTTCTGTCAGAACTGCGCCCGTGGTCAGCATTACACCGGCCGTGCTGGCGGCTGCCTGGATTGCAGTCTTTACGACTTTGGCCGGGTCAATAATACCCGCAGCCATCATATCAACATATTCGCCGGTCTGGGCGTTATATCCAAAGTTATAATCGGTTGATTCCATAACTTTACCAACCACAATTTCACCGGATACACCTGCGTTTTCTGCGATTTGTGCACATGGTGCAATAATCGCGCGACGAACGATATCAATACCAACGTTTTGATCTGTATTCGCCCCATGCAGGTTTTCCAACGCATGTGTTGCGCGTACCAATGCAATTCCGCCACCTGCAACGATACCTTCGGCGACGGCGGCACGTGTCGCAGCCAACGCGTCATCAACACGGTCTTTCTTTTCTTTAACTTCGACTTCGGTCATACCGCCGACTTTGATAACTGCGACCCCGCCGACCAATTTTGCCAATCTTTCAGACAGTTTTTCACGGTCATAGTCACTGGTCGATGCCGCAATAGATGCGCGGATTTCGTCCGCACGTGCAGCAATGGCGGCTTTGTCGCCGGCGCCATGTGCCAACAGTGTAGAATCTTTGGATACAACAACTTTCTTTGCACTGCCCAACACGGCCGGGGTAATATTTTCAAATGTCATACCCATATCGTCAGAAATAACGGTCGCACCTGTGACAATTGCGATATCTTTTAACATTTCTTTACGTCTGTCACCAAAACCTGGGGCCTTGACGGCGCATACTTTTAACCCGCCACGCAGACGGTTCAACACCAACGTTGCCAACGCTTCGGATTCGACGTCTTCGGCGATAATCAACAATGGCTTCCCAGATTGTGCAATTGGTTCCAAAATTGGCAACAGTGCCTGTAAACCTGTGATTTTCTTCTCAGAAACCAAGATTTGCGCGCCATCTAATTCCGCCAACATTTTTTCGCTGTTGGTCACGAAATAGGGCGACATAAATCCCTGGTCGAATTGCATGCCTTCGACGACATCGATTTCTGTATCCAATCCTTTGGCTTCTTCGACGGTGATAACACCTTCTTTGCCGACACGTTCCATCGCACTGGCGATTTTTTCACCAATATCACGGTCTGAATTTGCAGATATAGTCGCAACCTGGGCGATTTCACTGCTGTCTTTAACAGGGCGTGCATGTGCATCAATATCTGCGATAACAACATTTGTTGCCATATCAATTCCGCGTTTTACATCCATTGGGTTCATACCTGCGGCAATAACACGACGACCTTCGCGGATAATTTTTTGTGCCAATACGGTTGCGGTTGTCGTTCCGTCACCGGCATCGTCACCGGCTTTTTTTGCAACTTCTTGGACCATGCGTGCGCCAATATTTTCTTGTGGGTCTTTTAACGATACCGCCTTGGCGACAGTCACACCGTCTTTTGTCGCAACAGGCGCACCATAAGATTTTTCAATAACGACCGTGCGTCCCTTTGGGCCCATGGTTATTTTTACTGCATTGGCCAGTTTATCAACCCCAGCCGCCATTTTTTCTGTATCAAATGTAATCTCTTTTGCCATAATCTATCTCCATTTATTATTCTAAAATCCCCAAAATATCAGATTCTTTGATTAAAACATAGTCACGACCGTCTAATTTAATTTCATTGGCAGACGCCGCCCATTTTGCGAACATAACGACATCACCGGCCTTGACAGTCATTGGAATCAGTTCATCACCAACATATGCACCGTTCCCGACCGCAATCACGCGCCCACGGGATGGTTTTTCTTTGGCGTTATCTGGGATAATAATTCCGCCGGCAGTTTTATTTTCTTCTTCGATTCTTTCCAGCAGAACGTAATTATGCAAAGGTTTGAACATAAATCATCTCCTTGTTATCTTTTATTTAAACCCTGTGCGATTGATATAGTGTAAAAATCATTGATTTCAAGTCTGTATTTTAATATGCTTAAACGTAAAAACAAGGGGAATAAAAATATGTACGACAAAAACAATGTCTTTGCGAAAATGATACGTGGCGAGATTCCAACCAAAAAGGTTTACGAAAACGAATATGCAATGTCTTTTTACGACATAAATCCAATGTTTGATAAACATGTTCTGGTAATCCCAAAGGGAGAATATGAAAATATTTTGGACTTTGCGAAAAGTGCCACCCCCGAAGAACAGGCCGGTTTTTGGTCATGTTTTGCCGAAACAGCGAAAATTTTGGGCATAGATTGCGAATTTAATTGTCTGGCCAATGCCGGTGCGAATGCCCCATTTGTAAAACAGTCTGTATTTCACTTTCATTTGCACTTGGTTGCGGGCAATCGCACCGATGCGTTTAAACAATTGGCGACGGATTTTAAATAATGCGTATAAATGTTCGGGTTATTCCACGTGCCAAAATAAATCGGGTTGAGGTTCAACCCGATGGCATTGTGCGTGTTCATACGACCACCGCCCCCACAGACGGCAAGGCGACAAATGACGTGATAAAAATGCTGGCGGAACACTATCATGTTCCAAAAACCAGTGTTAAATTAATCCGCGGGGCCACATCCCGGGACAAGGTTTTTGAATTGTAAATACTAATATAAACTTTTATTTATCTAAGTAAACTTATTTACCTGTTGACGCGAATTCCCAAAAATGATAAAATTCATTTGTCAATGTGATTTTGCGTTGATGGGGTGTCAGAACCCGTGCTTTGGCATCAGAACAGATATTTGTCGCACATTTGTGCATCATAATGTTTTCTGATGAAAGAACTCCTGATCTGCGTGGTCAGGAGGGTTGCGAATAAAATGCGTCCGCGCACGAATAAGCACACAATTCCAAAGATTGTTCTGAACCTCCTGGCCACCTTGCTTTGTAACGGTGGTTTTTGTTTTGTATATGCGTAACCGACGCAAAGAAAGGAAACAGATAAAGAAGGGAGCAAAATAATGAACAAATTATTAAAACTAACCGGTATATCCATGTTGGCAATGCTTGCTGCGTCAAACGCCAACGCCGCGGGATATACATGCGAAGAATTGATTGAATATACATCGTGTAATACGGGGTATTATTTAAATAATGGCGATTGTATCGCAGGTTCCACATGTGGTGCCGGAAATTATTTAAAGGCTGTTTGCCCAGAAATAGAAGACGAGTTTGTAACGTTAAGCTACTCGGATGCCTGGTGTCATACTTCTGACGATATTTGGTACGAGGCCACAAGCCGTGATTCGTGTGAAAGTAATGATGGGACTTGGTATGGCCCAGGATGTTCAGATAGCGACAGTGGTCCAGGTCATTTTGCTGCTTCATACATCTGTACTGCATGTTCGGCGGGGTCATATCAACCATCTGCGGGACAATATTCATGTATAACATGTCCGGCGGGTTCGTATTGTGGAACAACGGGATTGTCTGCGGTATCTGGTGTGTGTGCAGATGGTACGTATGCATCGGTTGGTTCAACCCAATGTACGAATTGTTTACAAACAGGTTTAACGGATGTCAATGGAAATACTGTTGTTGCCACGACCGGTGGTACAGGTGGGGACAGTCTGGCCGCGTGTTATATCAGCCCCGATACATACTTTAAAAATGACAAGGGTATATATCACTATAAATCAAATTGTAGAATGGATTATTATTATAAGGGCTTGGACAGCGATTGGGTTTGTGAACCTGGATATGTGTATATGGACGATATCAATGCCCCAGATATGAATGTGGATTTGGTCGGTTGCTATCGTATACCAGATCCGAAAACCGAAGAAGAGTGTTTGGATTTAGGGGGGCTTACCGAATGGGATTCATCAACACAAACGTGTAATTGTTTAGCTACTTGGGTTGCACAATCAGGGTCGATGCGATGTGATTAAAACACCATAGGGCTTACGTCGGAAAGGATAAATAAAAGTTATGCTAAATTATATTTTTGTTTATACAATGTAGCCTACATATAAAAAATCCCCCAATCGGGGGATTTTTAATAATTCAAAATCATCTTTTTTAATTCGCCGACGGTATCCGCGCCGAATATGGTATATTCACTCATATCCGTGATAAAGTCAGACTCTATCATATGTTTGATTAAATCACCAAACGGTTCCCAGAAATTATCAGTATTCAGAAAAAACAATGGTTTGTTCGTTTCGCCAATCTGTTGCATTGTCATAATGTCGGACAATTCGTTCAACGTTCCAATCCCGCCTGGCAGAATAATAAATGCATCCGACAGATCGAACATAATCTGTTTGCGTTCGTTTACACCGTCAACGACACGGACTTTAATTTTTGGATGTGCGGGTTCTTGCTTTGCAATAACATCATCTGTGGAAATGCCGACAACCTTGCCACCATTTTCATATGCTGCCGTCGCCACAGTCCCCATCAGACCAACATTTCCACCCCCGAATACCATACGGATACCGTTCTGGGCCAGCATTTTACCCACCGCCGCCGCGTCACGTTTAAACTTTTTGTTATTTCCAAATTCATGCCCGCAATATACGGCAATTGATTTTAACTTTTTCCCCATTTATTTTCCTTTATTTTTGTAAATTATAGCATAAAATAGCACAACAATGAACGAAAAGTTTTTGGATTTTATTCGCGAATTTTCTGACGCGCGCCTGGCAGTCGCGGTCAGTGGCGGTGTCGATTCTGTATGCCTGTTGCATTGGTTGGCTGCGGTTGGCGCAAATATCACGGCATTGCATGTAAATCATCATCTGCGTCCATCTGCAGACGCCGAAGCGGCATACGTCGCAGATTTATGCAAAAAATTAAATATTCCATGCCATATTTTTGATTGGACCGATGATAAACCCTCATCTGGGCTGGAAGCGGCCGCCCGTGATGCGCGATATAAATTCATGACAGATTTTTGCATCGCTAATAACATTGATGCCCTGGCGGTCGCGCACCAGGCAGACGATCAGATTGAAACATTTTTAATGAATCTGGGGCGGGGCAGTGGCCTGGACGGACTGTCTGCGATGCGTGCGGTATCATATCGCGATGGTGTAAAAATTATCCGTCCGTTATTAAACGTATTTCGCAGTGAACTGATTCAATATTGCGATGATAATAATATCAAGTATTGTTCGGACGAAATGAACGATGATGAAAATTATACCCGTGTTAAAATTCGCAAAAATCGCCACCTTTTGGGTGAAAAATTAGGCATCAGTGATACGCGTATTTTGTTGGCAATTGAAAATTTATCACGTGCACGTTCGGCCTTGGAATCAGATATTGATACGCGGGTACGAAATGTTGTTTACGACGATTATGCGTTATTTTCTGATTCTTTTCTGTTTGACGTGCCCCCACATATTGGTCTAAAGTGCCTGGGAACGATAATTCAAATAATTGGGGGGGATGAATATCAGCCACGCTTGAATTCGCTAAATTTTGCATTATGTAAATTGCAATCGAACTGTAAATTTACATTGGGGCATTGCACAATTCGGCGACACAAGAATCAGATTTTAATTGTCCCCGAAGGTGCAAAAACAAGTATCAGGAAGAAAAATGAAAAAATTAAAAGACTTCAAAAAAAGTATAAATAATAATCATCCACAGAAAAAGCGCGATGGCGCGACATGGTTCTTGGTATTATTCGGGGCAATGTTTGTTGCAACAATTGCGCGCGTGTTCGTTATGGGGGGCACCACAACACAGACCCCAGAAAACCCATTGTCAGGCATGGCAAATGTATCTGCGCCGGTTGAACTGTCTTTTTCCGATGTATTGCGTCGCGCCCCTGATATCAAGACAATGAAAATCAATGGTAATGACGCGTCTGGCGTATTAAACGATGGCACAAAATATACTGCGACCATCACATATGACCCAGAAATGTTGGCGCAATTGGCAGAAGGTGGTACCACGATTACAATTGATACGTCCAAGACCTTTTGGCAGGGTGTTGCGTCGTTCGCACCATTGGCATTAACATTACTGTTTATCTTTTGGATTCTGCGTGGTTTTCGTCGTGGTGGGCCGGGCGGTATCGGGCGCAGTCTGATAAACCAAAATCCAACAAAAATCGCCACAGGCAAACCAAAAACAACATTTAAAGACGTTGCAGGTATTGATTCAGAAAAACAAGAATTGTCCGAAATTGTCGACTTTTTAAAGAACAAAGATAAATATAAAAATCTGGGGGCGCGTGTGCCGCGCGGTGTTCTGCTGTCGGGCCAGCCGGGAACTGGTAAAACATTGTTGGCGCGTGCAATTGCAGGCGAGGCAAATGTACCATTTTTTGCGGCATCTGGTTCTGATTTTTCTGGGATTATCGTCGGGTTGGGCGTTGCAAAAATCAAAGAAATCTTTGAAATGGCAAAGCGTAACGCACCATGTATCTTGTTTATCGATGAAATTGACGCCATTGGACAAAAGCGTTCAACTCACTCATACAACGACCAAGATCGCGAACAGACATTAAATCAGTTGCTGATTGAAATGGATGGTTTTGCCAATGATACAGGGATTATTGTAATTGGTGCAACAAATCGTCCAGATATGTTGGATGCGGCATTGTTGCGCCCCGGTCGTTTTGACCGCCAGGTATATATTGAATTGCCTGATATGGCGGGCCGTCGCGAGATTTTGGATTTATATGCCGGCAAAGTTAAAATTGCAGACGATGTAAATTTACAAGACTTGGCGCGTGGTACAACTGGGTTTTCTGGAGCAGATTTGGAAAATCTGTTGAACGAAGCGGCACTGCATGCCGTACGTAATGGGCGCGAAAAAATCACACCAATTGACGTCGAAGAAGCACGTGACAAGATTTTAATGGGCCCGCGCAAGGTTCGTAAAATGCGCCCCGAAGACATAAAATTGACCGCATATCACGAAGCCGGCCATGCGTTTGTCAGCATGATGTACGAAGATATTGCCGATCCAATACACAAGGCAACGATTATTCCACGCGGTCGTGCATTGGGTATGGTTCAACACCTGCCGATTGATGACAAGGTGTCCATGACATTGGCCGAAGTGCGTGCAAATTTATCTATCGCATTGGCGGGTCGTTGTGCCGAAGAAATATTCTTTGGTGCGGATAAAATTACCACTGGCGCGGAAAGCGATATCGCCATGGCGACACGCTTGGCACGTTATTCGATAACGACGGCCGGACTGTCTAAAAAGGTTGGATTGCCTGCAATAAACCAGGTTGGCACATTTGGCGTTCGTGGTGCATTGGAAAACGCATCTGAAAAGACTGCGGAACTGGTGGATACGGAAATACGTTCCTGGTTGGACGCGGCGCATGCGGACGCGACACGTCATTTGACGAAAAATAAAAAGACGGTTGAAAAACTGGCGAATGAATTGTTGACACGTGAAACATTGACAGGTGCCGAAATTCGCGAAATTGTTTTTGGTAAATCGTCGAAAAAAACATCACCAAAGAAAACAACCCGGACACGCAAAAATGCAGTATCTAAAAAATGATAAATTTACACTGTTCCAAATGGAACCGCAAAATACTCAATCTGTCCTGGTGACGGTTGGGAACGATTGTGTGATATTCGATCCATGGGGACGTGTATCAGATTGGGAACGTGTTTTATTGGAACGTGACCTGAATTTACGTGCCGTATACGCAACGCATGGTCATCCTGATCATATTGCGGCCGCGCCTGCATTGGCGCAAAAATATAATGTTCCGTGGTATTTGCATACTGGCGATTTCAGACTGGTGGGGTGGGGCAATGGATTATTGGAACATTTTGGATTGCCACCGATTAATGTTACTGATACGCGTCCAACACCATTGGAAATCAAATCCACAGAAATCTTGCCTGGGCTGCACATGAATATTATTGAAACACCTGGGCATACGCCGGGTGGTGTGGCGTATCATTTTCCTGATGAAAAAGTATTACTGATTGGTGACACATTATTCCAGGCCAGTATTGGTCGGTATGACCTGCCGGGCGGGGACAAGAATATGCTGTTTCAATCAATTTCGAACATTTTCAATATGAATTTATCGGGCGATACAGGTGTCGTTCATGGTCATGGCATGGATACAACAATTGATTGGTTGCATAAAAACAATCCGTATTTTCGTGCGTAAAACAAGACTTGTAATCGCGTAAAAATACATATAAAATAATCTCAAAAGGAGTCAATTATGTGGACATTTATTGCAGTTGTTACGGTATTGTTATTGTATTTTATCGCAATCTATAATGGTCTGGTTGCGCGTCGCAATCAAGTGCGCGAAGCATGGGCAACAGTTGATACCCAGTTAAAGCGTCGATACGATTTAATTCCTAATTTAATTGAAACGGTACGTGGTGCGGCAAAGCATGAACGCGAAACATTGTCTGCGGTAACGGATGCGCGGACGGCAGCCATGTCTGCCAATGGGCCAACATCTGCGGACGCACAAAACAAATTGACCCAGACGTTAAAAAGTCTGTTTGCGGTTGCCGAAAACTATCCAGATTTAAAAGCCAACCAGAATTTCTTGGAATTGCAACGTGAATTGACCGACACAGAAACCAAGATTCAGGCCACGCGCCAGTTTTATAATACGGTTGTGATGGGGTTGAACAACGCGATTGAACAGTTCCCATCAAACATCATTGCGCGCATGTTTGGATTTACGCCGGCCCAGATGTTTGAAATAGACGATGCGGAAAAAGTCGCGCCAAAGGTTAAATTTTAATGGCACAAGATTTTACATTACACACACATACCAATCAATTTGATGGCAAAAATACAGTTGCCGAAATGGCCCAACGGGCAAAAGATTTAGGTATGTCTGCGATTGGTATATCTAATCACTTTATTGTGCATCCTGATATAAAAAATACGAATTTTTACCCCTTTGCAGTCCGTGGTGGATACAGTGATATCTACATGTCGTCATTTGTTGATGCGTTGGCGAAATATCGCCAGCATTATGCTGAAATTGATCGTGTTGAACGGGATATGCGCATGCCTGTCTTGCGTGGTATGGAACTTGATTATTTTTATAACGAAAATTGGCGTCACGGTATTGAATATGCTATCAAAGTTTTGCGTCCGGACTATCTTATTGGTGCATGTCATCTGGTTGAATATGATGGCAAATTGTATAATGTTCATGATATGAAAAATGCAGACCCTGAAATGCGTGATAAATTGTTGGGTCTGTATTGGCAAAAGGTTTGCGATGCATCTGCATCTGGATTGTTTACGTGGATGGCACATTTGGATTTACCACGCAAGGTCGGTGTTGGCACATCGGACAAATGGCGCGCCACCGAAGAACGGGTGATTAAAACCTTGGCGCAACATAATACGCCTATTGAAATAAATATGTCGTTATATCCAGAACCACATCCGTCATACCGTATATTGAAAATGGTTTCCGACACGAATGTTCCTGTGGTAATCAGTGATGATGCGCACCATGTGTCACAAATTGGTCGTCATTTTGATGATGCAGAAACATTATGTGCTAAACTTGGCATATCCAACCGCCTGTCATTACAGAAAATACTTGATTTTTCACAAAAAACACTATAAACTAGGCAACGCTGAGTAATCAGAACTGATTAAACGGCGGTGCTTTTTTGGTCCCGCCCGCGATAAGGATTCTGTAAAATACTTGGCACCTAAAAAACCAAAAACAAAGGAAAATAAAAATGGCAAGAGCAGGCGCAAAGCGCAGCACACGCAAACTGAAGATTGCTCGTTCCTTGGGTGTAAACCTGTGGGGTCAGGCAAAATCTCCATTTAACAAACGTAAATACAAACCGGGTCAGCATGGTCCAACATCTCGCGGTGGTAACTCATCTGATTATGCAAAACAGATGCGTGCAAAGCAGACATTAAAGGGCTACTATGGCAACATTGGTGAAAAGAAGTTCCATAAATATTATGACGAAGCGAATAATATGAAGGGCGACACACCAGAAAACTTGATTGGTTTGTTGGAACGTCGTTTGGATGCAGTTGTATATCGTGCGAAATTGGCACCAACTGTATTCTCTTCACGTCAGTTAATCAGCCATGGTCACATCTATGTTAATGGCAAGCGCGTTAAGATTGCATCTTATCGTGTAAATCCTGGCGATGTTATCACGGTCAGTGAAAAAGCCAAACAGATGCCATTGGTTGTATTGGCATTGGAATCTGCGGAACGTAACTTTGCAGACTATGTATCTGTTGACAGTGCAAACTTCACAGCGACATTTGTCCGCGTACCTGCGTTCGAAGATGTTCCATATCCGGTACAGATGTCACCAGAATTGGTTGTTGAATTCTATTCTCGTTAATAGAACGGGGAAAAGAAAAATCCCGCCACCCGGCGGGATTTTTTTATGTTCAAGTTACCATGCTAAACTTTTATTTATCTAACTAACTTATTTATCTGTTGACCCGCTTTTCCAAAACTGATAAAATATATTTGTCGGTGGGATTTTTCACCGATGGGGTGTCAGAACCCGTGCAATACGCGTTCATGCACGACAGCATAACGCGCCATATGGCGTATTTTTTATGCGTTGTTATGTGTGAATGAAATTTCTCCTGATCTATTCGTGGTCAGGAGGGCTGTGAATATATTGAATAAGCACACAATTCGTATTGATTGTTCTGAACCTCCTGGCCACCTTAATCTTTATGGTGGTTTTTGTTTTGTATATGCGTAACCGACGCAAAGAAAGGAAACAAATAACGAAGGGAGCAAAAATGAACAAACTTATAAAATTAACCGGCGTATCAATGTTGGCAGTTATCGCCACCACGAACGCAAATGCCGCAGGATATACCTGTGAAGAATTGATTGAATATACATCGTGTAATACGGGATATTATCTAAATGATGGTGATTGTATCCCGGGCAATACATGCCCTGCCGGAAATTATATTAAAGCCATATGTCCTGATGGGTATATTTATTCTGATACTTGGAGTGGTTATGGTGCACCTGTATGGACTACTGAGTTCTCCTCGCAAGCAGAGTGTGAAGAAGCAGGAGGTTGTGTTTGGTATGGTGCTGGGTGTGTTCTTGAAGGTTCTTATCCCGATGAGATGGATATAGATGTTTTTATTTCGGCGACAGGATATGAATGCACTGCGTGCGTGGCTGGTTCATATCAGCCATCTGCGGGTCAATATGAATGTATAACGTGTCCGGCAGGTTCGGAATGTGCAACATCTGGTTTGACATCAGCAACATTATGTGAACCCGGTGAATATTCCAATGCTGGTGCGATCGCATGTTCGACGTGCCCAGCACACCAATATACAAATGCCAGTGGTCAAAGTGTGACAGTTCCTGCGACTTCCAATGCAGGTGCGGCAGGTGCATACGCATGTTATATTGGCCCAGACACATATTTTACAGATAAATCAGGCACATATCACTTTAAATCCAATTGTTCTTTGGGCGTGACATGGAAAACATCGGTTACTTCTGCCGAAGAGTGTGCACTTGTGGCCACTATCACTAATGAAAATTGGATATGGACAGATTATGATGGAGAATATCCGTTGGCCTGCAGATTACAGTGTCCATCTGGCGAGTGTGACAAAGTTACAGATTATTCATATTTACCCCAGACGGAATCTGAATGTAATCAGTTAGGTGGCGCTTTTAAATGGACAGATGGCAAATGCAATCCATCATGTGAAGAACTGGAATTTGGTCCAGATGGACTTGATTGTTTCTGGATTTAATTCATCAAAAATCCCCCAAACGGGGGATTTTTTATTTCACGGGCGCCTGTTGGAACAGTTCATTTGCCTTGACCTTTTTCTCTTTGGTCTTGACATGTGTCAGCATTGTGTCCAATGCCTTGCGTTCAAACAGCATTCCGCGCAACATTGCCAAAGCATTCTGATTTTTGCTGTAAAATTCAAAGACCTGTTGTGGGTCTGGGTAACGTGCTGCCTCGGCCCAGATAGCTTGTTGCAAATCATCGCGTGAAACCTCTACCTTGTTTTGGGTTCCCCATTCGGCCAAAATTAGCCCCAACTTTACACGACGTTCTGCTTCTTTCTTTTCTGTTTTTTCATCCCACTTATGGTCACATTTATCATCATGACAATGTGCGTGTGAATGTTCGAATTCAGATTTCGCCATAGATAATTCTTGTTCAACCAAAGAATCAGGTAAATCCAGTTTAACTTTGTCACCCAATATATCTAACAATTCGTTGCGCATATCGCGTTTTGCGGCTTCGTTATACTGTTCTGTCAGTATGTTGCGGATATGTTGTTTCAATGCATCTACCGATTCTTGACCAACTTCTTTGGCCAATTCATCATTTAATTCCGGCAAAATATGTTTGCGAATTTCGTGAATTTCAACCTCAAAGCGTGCATCCTTGCCCGCCAGGTTTTTTGCATGATATTCATCTGGGAATTTTACATTCACATCAAACTTGTCACCTTTTTTATGACCGATAATTTGGTCTTCGAATCCCGGGATAAATGCCCCAGACCCCAATGTCAAATGATGTTTAGATGCTTCGCCACCTTCAAATGCAGTATCACCGACAAAGCCCTTGAAATCGATTACGGCGATATCGCCATTTGCGGCCTTGTATTTATCATCTTGTTTTTCCGCGATGCTGCGACTTTTCCGAATATTTTCCAGTGCCAAATCAACTTCTTTTTCGTCCAGTTCTGCAACTTTCTTGGTCACAGTAATTTTACCCAAATCGATTTCTGGCAATGTTGGTAAAATGTCAAATTCTAATGAATATTCGGCATCTTTACCAATTTCCCAACCTGCCAAATCAGCCTTTGGCGCGCCAGCCAGGCGGATTTTTTTATCCGCGACATATTCATTTAAATCTTTATTCATCAATTTATCAATCGCTTCGCCATATGCAGATGCATTATATTTCTGGCGCAATATAGACAATGGTACTTTGCCTTCGCGGAATCCCGGCATTTTAACTTTTTTGCCATATTCAACCAATATTTCATCAGCCGTTGCCTGTAAATCTGCCGCAGGAATCACGCCAGTTACAGAGTAATGTAGATCTTTGATTTTTTCTTTCTTGAACATATGTTTCCCCTGGTTATAAATTTAAATTGCCGTGTGATTATACAACGTTTTTTAATGAAAGCAATAATAAAAAAATCCCGTCGTATTTGACGGGTTATTTCTGTTTTTGAGACAGTTTTTCGATATCTACACGCACAGCATATACAGTTTGATTGGATTTGTTTATTGTTTTTGTAATCCTTTTACGTTGTGGTTTATGTGTTGATAACGATTCTTGGGCTTGTTGAACGGCATTACGCTGGGCGCGTTTTTCTTCCATTTTTATATTTATTTCCTTGTTTCGAATAATGTATTCGTTTTCTGTAAACAATGCTTTTTTTAAGCGCGCCGCCGCATCTGCGCGCGACATATACTTTTCTTGTTGGCAAAAATATGGCGCCAAATATAAAGACATTAAATCGGTTAAATCGTTCAACATTTCTATGTCAAATCTACGTGGGTCATTTGGCCTAAATGCCAAAGAGAAAAACATCTTGGATTTTAGTTCCAGGTGATTTGCGATATTTTGACTAAACCCCATTTGTGTCCGCCAATTGATGTTTTTTAAGGTTTCTGTTGTCAAATATGACACAGGTGCCACTTTGACGAATTCGTCTTGAATGAACGGTTTGTATTTTGTTTCAAATACACGCATTGCGGCGGGACGTATTTTTTGCGACATTGTTATTTCCTTTTGCCATAGCGCAATTCATTTGATTCTTTGAATTCGCCTCTGACACCTTTTTGTATTTTGTGTTCAACAGCCGCCTGGGATGCACGCATTTGGTGTTCTTTCATCTTGTTGTATTTCGCAGTTCCCATTTTTTTCTTTTTGATTTCTTCGGCTTTGTGTGCTTTGTGTTTTTCATTCAGTTTTTTCAAATAAACTGTTTCGTTTCGCAGCGTATTAAACACGTTTGTTTCTGCCAAAGCATAGGCATCCTTTTTCATAGTCTTTTTGAGTTCTTTTTCTGCGTCTGTATCTTCTGGCATATCCACGATTGCCGCCATATTATATATAGGGTTTCTGATGGTGTATCGTGCCAAAGACTTTGCGACATGCAGCAACACAGATTCTATAAAATGTGCATTTTGGTGGTTAAAACTGTCATCTGTTTGTGTCAATATTGTATGTGCGACAGTTTTTATCGCGAATTGTTCAACGTCTGAATCATATTTTAATAATCTGTACCATTTCTGACGATCTGCATCAGCTGTAAGAAATAGGTATCCCCACTCTTGTGCAATTGCATCAGACACAGCAATGATACATTTTTTGGCAAATTCCTTAGAAGGTGTTGTTTGTTTTTTTGTATTATACGACATAATCGCTCCTCTGGTATATATTTATCACAAATACTAATATATACCAAAAAAGCGATTTGTCAAGGTATGAATTGATTATTTCTTATTTTTTTGAATCTGCATTACGTGATATTCGACCTGGGTCGCCTCACCAATGCCAGATTGACGCAGTTTTTTTGAAAAACGCACACAGTTTTCAAATTCTGTTTCCAACTTTCCCCATCCTGCATATTCCCAGTCAATCAGGCCAACGATATCCATTGTCTTTGGATCAACAATAATGTTGTTACAAATATCGTTATGATTCCACCCATCGCCGTCCTTTGTTTTCAGGTCTTTGATTTCTGCCGGGTCAGAATTATGCATTGCGTCAATAAATTGTGCCAATTTTCTTGAAATTTCCCATCCGTGTTTGACAATTTGTTTCTTTGAAAAAGTATTCAAATTCTTACCTGGGATAAAATCGTATTTATAGAACGTAAATCCTTGGGATTCTATTATGCTGATATTAGGAATGCGCACAGGTACGATTTTTGCGAATGCATCAGTGATACGTTTTTCGCGCACAATTTTTTCGACTGGCGCATCGCCTTCATATTTTTTACGAATCTTGCACACGTATTTGTGGTCAATTATAAACCCAATATTCCATCCACCTTTAATTACCTGAACATTTTTAAATTCTGCATCTGGCATTGCTGCACGCAACGCATTAAACTTTTTACGATAATCATATAAATCATTTTTTCTGATGCTTTCGCGCAATTTACGATTCGGTATGATGCCAACCAAACGATCAAGTGTTTCAAAATATAAACGCCACATAGCTCTTTCCTTTCGTCTTTTTAATGAAATTTATTATAAATTGGACAGGATAAATAATATTGAAACTTTCAAAAAAAACAAGTATTTTATTCATATGTTTAATTCAGGCACAATTGTAAAAGTTTTAATATCTAATATTCCAAATACTGGGTATGACTATCGTTTACCAGAACCCGCAGATATTGGGACTTTTGTATCTGTCAACGTTATGAACAGACCGTGTATTGGGGTTATATGGGGTACAGGTGACAGCAACCTGTCGCCCGATAAGATAAAAGATATATCTATTGTTCACGATTCGAAATTATCAATCACTGATTTACAGTGGATAAAAAAAATGTCTGATTGGACTTTAATACCATTGGGAATGGTATTGCGATTGATTCTTAATATCCCAGACGCGTTTTCGCCACCCCGTCTGGACACGTTGTATTCATTTAATTTTGATTCTGGCGCGCGCATGACGACTAATCGTTTGGCGGTATCGGACGCATTTGCATCTAATGATAATGAACCGATGACGATAAGCGATATTCAAAATATTGCGCGTGTATCAAATGCAGTTGTTCGCACAATGATAAAAAATGGCCCATT
>JAZNAO010000023.1:0-63883 GCA_045586565.1 Candidatus Enterousia sp.
AAACAACACAGGTGTTTTCAATAAAAAAAGCCCCAAATGGGACGTTTTATAATGGGGCGGATAACCGGACTCGAACCGGCGACATTTGGTACCACAAACCAACGCTCTAACCAACTGAGCTATATCCGCCATACTGAATCTTTATGGTGGAGTTGATCGGACTCGAACCGACGACCCCTTGCATGCCATGCAAGTGCTCTACCAACTGAGCTACAACCCCTTGCGACGACATATTCTATATTTCTTCTTGCCAAATGTCAAATCAATTTGCTAATCTTTTTTTATACCTAAGGAGTTTTATTATGGATTATTCGTTATTAAAGGCCGAAGTAGAACAAAAAACCGCACAAACACTGGAAGTTTTAAAGGGACAGTACGCAGGGCTGCGTACAGGACGTGCATCTGTGCATCTGTTGGATGCGGTACGTGTGCCTGTATATGGTGCCGAAATGCCAATCAATCAGGTCGCAACAGTCGCAACACCTGATAACCAAACATTGTCTGTGACTGTTTGGGATATTACAAATGCACCGGCCGTAGAAAAAGCAATTCGCGATTCGGGATTGGGACTGAACCCAATGACCGCAGGTGGGGTTATCCGTTTGAATATGCCACCGCTTACCGAAGAACGTCGCAAAGAATTAACCAAAGTGGCCGGTAAATACGCCGAAGAAGCAAAGATTTCTATGCGTAATATTCGCCAGGATGCAATGGGCAAAATTAAACGCGCCGTCACAGACAAAGAAATTTCCGAAGATGATCAGCGCAAATTCGAAGATGATTTGCAAAAAGTCTTTGATAAACGTGGCACAGAAGTTGATGCAATGGCACGCGAAAAAGAAGCCGACATTATGTCTGTTTAACACAATATAAAAATCGGGATTTAAATATGTTCAAACTGTTTAAAAAGAAACAGAACACTGTCGCCGGCACGGCTGAAAAAGTGCCACAACACATCGCCTTTATTTGCGATGGCAATCGTCGTTGGGCGGAAATGCGTGGCCTGCCACCGTTGATGGGGCACCAGGCCGGGATTGCAAACTTTGAAAACTTGGTTGACTGGTTTATGCAACGCGGGGTTTCAACGATTACTTTCTATATCTTTTCCACGGAAAACTGGAAACGCAGCAAGGAAGAAGTCGATTTCTTGATGGATTTGTTCTATACAGAACTGAAAAAGAATATGAAACACGCGGTTGAAAAAAATCTGCGATATCGGGTGATTGGTTCACGCGATAAGTTGCCAAAGCGTTTGGCGAACATGTGTGACAAACTGGAAGAGACATCCGCCGAAGGCAGTGCAGGAACCGTTGTGTTTGCATTGAATTATGGCGGCCAGGATGAAATTATCAATGCAGTGAATGCCGCAATTGATAACGGCGAACATGTCACACGCGATACGTTTGAAACATATCTGGATACTGGTGATTTGTTGCCAGTTGACCTGATGGTGCGTACCAGTAACGAACACAGAATTTCTAATTATCTGTTGTGGAAATTGGCGTATGCAGAACTGATGTTCGTGCCAGAACATTGGCCAGATTTGGTGAAAAACGAAAAATTATGGCAAAGTGTGCTGGATGAATTTGCAACGCGCAATCGCAGATTTGGTGGTGGCAAGAAAGCAAACTATCTGGGGCGGAAAAAGTAATACACAGCGAAAGGAAGGATTATGTCAAATACATCACAAAGAATTATCGTTGGAATCGCAATGGCCATGGTCGCAGGCCTGGCGGCGTTGGGTGAATATTTTGGATTATCAACTGTGCGGTACCTGGGGATTGGTATCGTGTTGGCGATGATTGTGGAATATGTTCTGTGTCTGAGGCGCGCGGATAAAAACACCATAAAAAAACATTTCATTACCTTTGCGGGATTTTTTGGGTTGCTGATTTTAATGCTGGGGGCGATAAATTCTGTGGGAACACGTCCGTGGATTGTATTATTGCTGTTGCTGATTATTGCGGGTGCAGATATTGGTGCATGGTTCTTTGGGCGACTGATTGGTGGCGATAAAATGTGGGAAAGACTGTCCGCGGGCAAAACATGGTCTGGCCAGATTTCTGGTATTTTATGCGGGACATTTGCATCGGTTATGTATGGTCTGTTGGGGGCCGATATGTTTATGCCACAATTGTTATGGATTGGTGTCAGTGTTGCGTTAATGTCACAGTACGGCGATTTAACCGCCAGTTATATCAAACGCACACTGGGCATCAAGGATTTCGGTTCTGTATTGCCGGGTCATGGCGGAATATTAGATCGATTTGATGGTTGGATTTATGCATTACCATTGGTGTGGTTGGTGATGTTGTGATAAGAAAGGTAAAAAGGACGGGTTATGCAAATTTTGGTTACGATTATTGCATTATTGGTGGTTTTAGGTGTCGTCGTGTTTGTTCACGAACTGGGGCATTTTTTGGCGGCACGTTGGGCCGGTGTTCGTGTTGATGCGTTCTCTATCGGATTTGGGCCGGCAATTATAAAGTGGCGCGATAAACGCGGCACAATTTGGAAAATCGCATGTCTGCCGTTGGGTGGGTACGTGTCCATATATGGCCAAGAAGACATGTTTAATCGTAAAAAATACAAAGATTTGGCCCCGGAACAGAAAAAAGGACACTATCTGTCGGCGCCTGCGTGGAAACAATTTATAATAATCGGTGCCGGTGTATTTATGAACTTTATATTGGCGTGGCTGATATATACATCATTGTTTATGTTTAAACCAAGTCTGGTCAGCAATACCCAGTTGCCAGTTATCGGCCAGGTTGTCCAAGAATCTGTGGCGTTCAATGCCGGCATTCGTGCAGGCGACACAATTGTACGCATTGATGATGAAAAAATTTCAAACTGGGGCGATGTTGTTTTGGCCAAAGAAATGGCATCAGGACGCGATGCAGATGTTCTGATTGTGCGTGATGATAAACTGGTCCAGGTGACATTGGCACCGTCTGACCGTTGGGGCATGATTGCCGACGGCGCACGCAAGGCCGAACCAGAACATCAAAACATTATTCGCGCAATGTATTCTGGGGCACGCAAGACATATTATGAATCAAAAACGCTGTTGGTTGTATTGAAACAAATTATCACAGGCGAACGTTCATCAAAGCAATTGGGGTCATTTATCACAATCGCAGAATTTTCGGGACAAGCCATGGCCAAAGGATTCTGGACATTGATGGCGTTGATTGCGTTGCTGTCTGTGAATCTGGGCGTGTTGAATTTAATGCCGTTGCCGGTTTTGGACGGTGGGTATTTATTGATACTGATTATCGAGGCCATCACACGTCGCAAATTACAGGGGCGCGGTATGGAAATCGCCATTATGGTTGGTTGGGTCTTGATATTGGGGCTGTTTATACTGACGATGTGGAACGATTTGGCACGTGTATTTGGAATAAATGGATAAGCAAATGAAAAAAATATCGTTATTTTCATTATTGTCTGTGATTTGTGCCCTGCCCGCGGTGGCGGCGACCGTGTCGCGCATTGATGTCAACGGGAATCAGCGCATGGATGCAGAATCAATCCGCATATTGTCTGATGTGAAAATTGGCGACAATGTTGGTGATGCGCGCAGTAATGAAATCGCAAAAAAGTTAAATGACAGTGGATACTTTTCAAAAATCAATGTGCGTATGTCTGGAAACGTGTTGAAAATTGACGTGACCGAGGCACCGATTATAAACATGGTCACCATCGAAGGAAATGATGAAATTGCCACCGATGATTTGAAAAAAGAAATCAGAACCAAGGAACGCGCATCATACGATGCCGCAACAATCGGCGCGGATGTTCAGCGCATGTTGACCGTGTATCAGCGCAAGGGATTCTTTGGCACCAGAATTGAGCCCCAGCGAATTGAACTGGACGATAATCGCGTAAACGTTGTATATGAAATCACCGAAGGACATCCAACATGGATTACCGACATTAAATTCGAAGGCAATAAGAAGTTTAGCGACCGCACGTTGCGTGGTGAAATTCTGTCACGCGAACACGCGTGGTGGCGATTTATGGCGCAATTCGATACATTTGACGAAGACCGTATCCAATACGACGCACAAATGTTACGTCAGTTCTATCTGCGTAATGGTTATGTTGATTTTACTGTCAAAGATACCACCGGGACATTTACCCCAGACCGTGAATATTATTCGGTTGTATTTACTGTTGATGAAGGGTTGCCGTATGATTTTGGTAAAATAACTGTGGACAATCCGTTCCCGGATGTGCCGACAGACGAACTGATAGACGTTATAACCGCGAAATCTGGCAAGACATATAATGTTGATTTGGTTGATGAAACAATGTCCGCCCTGCGCAGCAAGGTTGCAGACTATGGATATGCGTTTATATCCGTTGAACCAATTCCAACAAAAAATGATGATGATAAAACAATCGATTTGAATTTTAAAATTCAAAAAACAAATCGTATATATTTGAATACTATCAATATCTTGGGTAATGTTCGCACATTTGATTCTGTGATTGAACAATTGATTCCTATGCGTTCGGGCGACCCCTTTTCATTACAGACCATCGAAGAAGGCCGTCAAAAGTTAATGCGTACGCGGTACTTTAAAGATGTCCAGATGATTCCAACACGCGTTGCAGAAACAAATATGATGAACCTGGATATCAAGGTTGAAGAACAGCCGACCGGCGAATTGTCGGGTGGATTTGGTTGGTCGAATATCAACGGTTTTATGGTTGATGCAGGTATTACCGAAAATAACTTTATGGGTCGCGGTCAGATTGTACAACTGCGTGCATCAATTGCAGAATATCAAAAGCAGGCGTTATTCAGTTTCACAGAACCATATCTGTTCGGACGTCAATTGTCTGGGGGTGTGGACGTATCGTATACAATGTATGATTACTCTTCATTGGGTGGATTTGGATACGACCGTGACAGTTTAATGGTGGCGGGTCGCATGGGTTGGCGATTGACAGACCATTGGACCCAGAACGTCAGGTTGTCGGCATCTTTTGACCAGAATTATGATATCCAGGCCAAAGATGGATGGCAAGATGCAACACTGTTCACACTTAGCACGAATTTCAGATACCATAATCTGGACACAAATTTTGAACAGAATACCCATACGGGTGTTGTGGCGAATTTGGGATTGGCATATACAGGGTTCGGTGGCACGGAATCTTATATGCGATACAGTGGCGACATTATCGGTATGGTGAATTTCTGGGGCGATAAGTGGCAACTGCGTTCATCGTTGGATTTCGGATATCTGCAACCGTTGGATGGCGACTATATTTCCCGTGTGTACCGCTATTTCTTGGGTGGGGAATCTTTGCGCGGATTTGATGTCGCGGGTGTTGGATCACGAAACTGGTATTATACAACGTATGCATTGGGTGGGCTGTGGAAACTCAACGGTTCAACACAGTTGAATTTCCCAATCTTTATCCCAGATGAATATCAGATTAAGGGGTTTGTATTCGCAGATTACGGTATTCTGGGTAAACCACCAGCAGAGGAAAACACATATTCAATATGCTATAGCGCAACACAATGTATCACGCGTGACAACCATATCGACGACAATATTCGTACGTCTGTTGGGTTTGGTATTTATTGGAATACGCCAATGGGGCCGATGAATTTCAGTTGGGGTTGGCCGCTAAAGATGACAGATTATGACCGTGAACAAAGATTCTTGCTGTCGTTCGAAACACAGTTTTAATCTTGACGGGGAATATGGATTTTTCTTATAATTCATATAACAACAGGAAGGAGACACATATGAAGAAAGTATTTTTGGGATTGTTTGTTGCATTGTGTCTGGCCGGATGCGGTCAGGTTTATGACCGTGAACCAGTCGGTGTCGGTTATGACAACAATGAATTGAAATTAAGCCCATGCGCGTGCATCATGGTATATCAGGCATAAACCACTTCTGTTACGGGGGGCGGTGTGAGATATCCAGACGATTTTAATGTACCACCATTTCCGGCGGGCAAACATACGGCCGTATCCCGCATGATGTCGATTGCGGTGTCAATTGTATTACTGGGGATAATATTTACGTGTGGACTGCTGTTGTGGGCGCAACGTTCTGTGCGCGTTCATCCTTTCTTGGTATCAATTGATGAAATTACAGGCACATGGACGGTGGTCGGACATCACCATACAGAAATACAAGAACTGTCCACTGTGCAAACAATGCAAGAATCTGTGATTGGTAAATTTATGCGCAATTGGTTTTTAATATCTGATAGTCCTGGCTTAAATGATGCACTGTGGCACGAATGTGACCGCGAAATCGATTGTGGCAACATCAATACGTCTGGGGTCAATTCGCGCGAATGTGCGCTGTATTGTGTTACGGGGGATGATGTATTTAAACGGTTTATGACAGATGTGGTGCCAGATTATCAAAACCGTTTGGCAAATGGGGAATTGTGGATACCAGATATGACATCATTGCAAATATCGCCAATAGGTGATGTTGATATCAATGGTAATGTATGGCAAATTCGCGCAACGGTGTATTCAAATCAAAATCAAGAAATAAATATTTTGGCGTATGCCAAAGTTGCACGTGATGATACATTATACCAAACAACAATGGGGTATTATGTCCAAGACTTTAACGCATATCGGGTAAGTGAATGAGAAAATTGTTACTGTTTTTATCTGGTCTGTTGTTGTTCGCAGTAATGTGCGGTGCTTTGTTTTTAGCGGCGGCGGTATACGATACCACTGCCAAGACATCAATTGTGCCATATTTCTTTCAGCCGGACGACGCATACAACAGACGCCCCGGTGTTCCAGCATCACCAGATGACCTGGGGATGGGAATGACAGACCCTGAAAACAGCCGGATATACAATATGCTGATGTCGCGTATTGTCACACAGATGTTTTATGTGACACCTGATGCGGATGAAATGCAACAACGTTTCAAGGGCACAACAGGACTTAGGGATATGATGTATCCAAACGTCTTTAAATTATGGCAAACACAAATTGCACCAGAATTACAACAGATGACGGCAGACAAGAAATTGCGTATGGTACGCATTGTCGAAATCGTTCCAGAAGACCAATATCAAAAGGTAACATATGAACTAAAAACATGGAACACACCAAATGATTTGGGCTCGTTACCAGAAATTAGTTATGGAACAATATATTTACAGATATTCTATTTGCCGGGTATGCGCCAAGAAATGGTGATGGCCAATAAAACAATAACAGAATATCTGGAAGACGGTGGCGATCCGGCGGCGGTATTTAGATTTGGTATTATGGATATGGCAATACCACAATAAGATAGGGGATGAAATGAAACGGTATGTTTTATATTTGATGTCTTTATTTATAATCGCGCCAATGGTTGCGTGTGCAGACGCGTTTGATTTCAATAACATCGCCATCATGGACAGCGCAGATGCAGATATCACAATGGAAGATGTATACTTGAACGATGATGCAGATGTCGCCAATGTGGGCGGATTTGATTTGGCGGGGGTTATGCTGGGGATGACATTTGATGATGTTTACACATTATTTTACCGCGACAATGGGTTGTATGCCCCACGCGACAGTAACAGTATAATTTATACAATTCACCCAGATTGGAAATATAACCTGGATTACGAATGTCGATTGGGCGGAACCGTAATCCCCGCAGAACTGGAAAAATGTATCAACAGTTTGGCACAGAATCGTGGATTGATGTATGCATCGGAAATGCACCTGGTGCGTGAAAACACTGGCGAAACATTGGTTGTATATTTCACCAGTAACGCAACCGATAATCGCGTATGGCGCGTGGTGTATAACAACGATGTCAATGAACTGGAAGGTGATGCAGAAAAATTCGCCAAACAACGTGAAAATAAAATATTGGCATTTTGGCAAAACGTCTTGGATAAGTATGGCGCGCCAAATTCTGGGACAGATAAATGGATATCAACGACAAATTCTTTTGATCCGATGATGACGGCGTATTATGGCGCGTTAGATTTGGTAGACAATGGTCGCAACGCGACAGACCTGGCAAAAAATATTCAGCAAGCGCGCGAGAACTTTAAGTCTAAACCTTATGCATTCTAGGACATCATATTCAAAGGGATTGTGGGCGGAATTTTTGGCACGCATGTATTTGCGTTTACATGGGTGTCGTATTGTGTGTTCACGATATATTACCGGACGTCATACAAATCGGGCCGAAATAGATATTATTGCGCGACATAAAAATACCCTGATTTTTGTAGAGGTTAAGCGCCGTGACACGGTTCAGTGTGCATGGGATGCAATTACCCCACGCCAGGCCGCACGCCTGCGCCGGGCGGCAGAAACATATATTGTGCAAAATCGGTGGAACGGGGATGCGCGATTTGATGTGATTATGGTTTGTGGGCGCAAAATCCACTGGGTAAAAAATGCCATCTAAATATATTGCATTTAGGATTTAAGTCTTGTATAGTTAATTCATGTTTAATCAAACACGAAAGGAGAAAACATGAAAAAAGTTATCTTGGCATTGGTTGCAGTATTGACATTGGCGGCATGTACAGGTTCTTATAAATCTGGCAATTGCGAATATGATTTCTTGTTGCACAAAGATATTTCTATCTCGAAAATCATCGGCAGCTGCAATTAATATTTCCCCCGTTTGGGGGATTTTTCTTGGCATGCCCTGCCCGCTTGACAATATGTGAAAATATTCATAAGATTGTTTTAGTGATATATAAATTCTGGGGGTGTCATGCCAAAAGTTTCCGTTATTGTTCCATGTTATAATGTTGCGCCATATGTGGCAAAATGTCTGGACAGTTTGGTCGCTCAGACTTTGCAGGACATTGAAATTATTTGCGTTGATGATAAATCAACAGACGACACCGCGAAAATTGTGGCAGAATACGCCAAACGTGACAAGCGCATAAAACTGATTAAACAACGCAAAAATCAGGGTGTGTCCGTGGCCCGCAACACCGCAATCGATGCCGCCCATGGGGAATTTATCGGGTTTATGGATAGTGATGATTTATTGCCAGACCCAGAAGTTTTATCCGACATGTATAATGCGGCCATACAAAATAAGGTTAAAATCTGTGGTGGCTCCATTATCAGATGGAACCCAAATACAGGTGAAGCAAAAATACACAGCAATCCTGTGGACAAATTTCCATCAAATGGCATGGTAAAATATTCAGATTGGCCCAACGATTATGGTTTTACACGCTTTATTTACGACAGAAAATGGTTGATAAAAAATAAAATTCTGTTTCCAACCTATATCCGACACGAAGACCCTGTGTTCTTTGTGCACGCAATGTGTTTGGCAGGAGAGTTTTATGCATTAAGTCGCCCAACGTATAAATATCGTGTATCTTATAAATCCGTAAATTGGACAGACCAATCGGTTCATGATGTTTTTTGTGGTCTGCGCGATTGCCTGAATATCGCGAAAGAATTCAATATGCCCCAATTATATTTTAACATTGTCAAACACACAGATAATTTCGTCAGACGTGTTCGGTCTGTAAACGAATACGCAGTATACAAAATAATATGTGACGTAATGGAACAAATTGCAGAATGTATGCCAAATAATTTTGTGCCTGCAAGATTCTATTTGAACATGCTGAAAAAACATAATAAAAAACTTTATGATTTCTATGTCAAAGATTCAATTCGCAACAAACATATTTATTTGTTTAACCTGATACCAATATTCCGTATTAAGTATGCGCGTTCGGGGATGAGTTTGTACTTGTTTGAGAGTCTGCCACTGGGGCGCTGTGACGCGGACAATAAATCACGTAGATATTATTTATTCAACATAATCCCAATATTAAAAATCCGGGGTTAAGATATGAAAAGAATTAAATTATTTGATCTTATAACTGTTGGTTGGATACGGATAAAGCAGAATAAAACAACTGTTTATATCTTTGGCATACCAATCGTATCATTTAAAACCAAACGACATGTAAACGGTTTTAATAATGAGTGGACACGCGAGATATATAGAAAGTGTAAATGTGGTCAAAATGTTTGGTGCGGTGGTCCAACGCGGCTTACAAAACATTGTGAATTGGCAGACAATGTTTCTTTTAATGGATGCGAAGTACATGGTGATGGTCGCGTGGTGTTTGGCAAACATTTTCACAGCGGCGTTCAGTTACTGATAATCACCAGGAACCATAATTATGACACAGGCCAACATATACCCTATTCACCTGATGATTATATCAGGAAAGATGTGATTATCGGCGATTTTGTATGGGTCGGTTCACGTGTTACGATACTGCCGGGAACCAAAATTGGCGAAGGTGCCATTATTCAAGCAGGTGCAGTTGTTCATGGCGATATACCGCCATGCGCGATTGTTGGCGGGAATCCTGCAAAAGTCTTTATGTATCGTGATAAAGAACACTTTTATAAATTAAAAGAACAAGGTATGTTTCACTAAAATATACAAGGGGTTAGGCAATATGTCTGTTATAACTTTTAAAGCCAGAAGTAAATATTTATATATCAAATTGTGCGGCATCCCGTTTCGAATAAAACACGGTAAACTGTCACGAAAAATGGTAGAACAATTGTTGGCAATGCGTTATAAGAAAAAGCTTAAAGTCATACGACAAAAGAAAAAAATTCGTGTTGGATTCTTGGTGGCAGAACCCGCCAAATGGGGGTATCAGTCTGTATATGATGCGTTTGCAACGGAAAATCGTTTTGAACCAGTGATAATGACCACGAAACTGTCATTCGAACATAATAACGGAACAACCAATTATAAAACAATGGCAGATTGTAAAGATTTCTTTGAACAAAAAGGGATGCGTGTAGAATCTGCATATGATGAAGCAAACAAACAATACATCCCGTTAAATAAAATGGATGTCGATATCGTTTTCTATGAACAACCTTGGGAATTAGACCAATCTCAACACCCAATAAATGTATCAAAATATGCAATCACTTGTTATTCATCGTATGGATTTGAATTGATGAATTATTCTGGTTCTTATATGGAAAACTTTCATAGATGGATTGATTTTTTCTTTACCGTATCTGATGCGACATATGCATATATAAAAGACATTGCAAAAAATATGTCAAATGTATTTATTGTTGGATGGCCCAAGTTAGATGTATACCCAGATATTAAGCCGGCAAAACCCAGCAAGCCAATTATTATTTATGCGCCACACCATTCTTTTGAAGAAAACGGCCTAAATTTAGCGACGTTTCAATATAACGGGCAATTTATTTTAGATTTAGCAAAAAAATATGCCGATAAATTTGACTGGTACTTTAAACCACACCCCAGATTAAAACACGCACTGATAAAAAATAATATTATGACAGAACAGGAAGCCAATGATTACTATATGCAGTGGCAAAAAGTTGGTAAAATATGTGACAGCGGCGATTATTTTGAAATGTTTCAAGAATCATCAGCAATGATTACTGACTGTTGTTCTTTCTTGGGTGAATATTTGCCAACAGAAAAACCTGTTTTTCATCTTATAAATACAAAAGCACAGTTTAACGATGTGGCAAATTCATTTATTGGAACATATTATCAAATATACGATAATAAGCAATTGGTTAACGAGTTTGAACGTGTATTGATTGATGGCGACGATCATAAAAGAGCAATGCGTAAAAGTAAAATTCCATTGCTGTATGATAAAAATGAAAAAGCAGGTGTAAAAATATATAAAAAAATATTAGATTCATTGGAATACAAGGACGTATAAACATGAAAAATTATGCAGTTATATTAGCATCGGGTATTGGCAGTCGATATGGGCAAGAATTGCCAAAACAATTTGTTGTGGTGGCTGGCAAAACAATACTGGAACATACATTGGATATATTTCAACAAGCCAATAATATTGATGATATTATTGTTGTCATTACCCCAGAATACAGATATTTGGGCAAACAAATATTATCAAAAAATAATTATTCTAAAGTGTCACAATTATTAAATGGGGGTGCCACACGCAAGGATAGTTCTGGAATTGGGATATCCGCAATTACAGATAAAGAAGCAAATGTATTGATTCACGATTGTGCACGTCCTTTCTTGAGCCAACGCATCATCGATGATTGTGTTTCTGCGTTGGAAAAATATAATGCTATTGATGTCGCAATTCCTGCAACAGATACAATTATTGAAACCAATGATGACTTTATTTCAAACATACCAAACCGTGCGCGATTAATGTGCGGGCAGACACCACAATGTTTTAAGCTGTCTTTGATTAAACATGCACATCAATTGGCACAAAACGATCAAAACTTTACAGACGATTGCGGTTTAATCTTAAAGTATAACCTATCGCCGATATATATTGTTCGTGGGGATGCAGAAAACATAAAAATCACCTATCCCAGTGATATATTTTTGGCAGAAAAAATATTCCAGTCCAGACACGCAAAATCGAAATAATATGCATATACAAATCTGGGGCAAAATGCCCCAGATTATTTTATAACGGCGCTTTTGATGATGTTCAGGTCTTCTTTGATATCGTCGATTTTTATCTGAATCTGGCCGATGCCGGTTTCCAGTATCGTGGTGCGGTTCTCTAGTGCCGTTATGCGGACGTCAACACGTTCCAATTCGGCAATGGAAAAGTCTTGACGTGCCGCCCAATATATCAGACCCGCAACAAACGCAATTAAAAACCAACTGTCGCGCAAGAAATCAATTATCCCCAACGCCGAAGATGTACGTGTTGTCATGTTATTTGTCCCCTTGGCCCCGCACTATATGCGTTTCAATTTGTTGAACCAATGCACGTTGGGCCGCATGCCAGCGCAACTGGGCATCTGTGGCGTTTGCCCCCAACGTGCGATTAAAAATCGTTTCACGCAGGTGTTTTAACACCATCGCACCAGATGGCGTCGAAAAACAACGCGCGTAATTTATATCAATGTCTGGCATCTTATTCCCCCAGGGCTGTTTCAATTGCAGACATTTGGGCAATCGGTGCAATATATTTTAATTCTGCATCGCCGTTTAATGTAATCGGTTCAATTACCCCGCGACGTGACAATATTTGCAGGCCCCTGTCGCACAGTGGTCGAATAAATTCATGCAACAGACGACCATATGTCGCCCCCAATATCCGCATCATGTCTGCATTGCGTGCCATAATTTCTGTGGCGGTCATTTCTTTTTCAGACAGCAACCCCAATCTGTCCGCCAGTAATGCATGGCGTATACGTTCGCGCAGGTCTTTCAGCACCAACTGCGACACGTCAAAGTCCGCGCCACTGGCCAACGGTGTCAGCCCAGACGACCCAACCGCCTTTGGTATAATCGCCCCCGGTGTCAGGTTGATATTATTCAAGTTTATAACACCATCATCGTCGGCCTGCCAGATGCCAGATACGGCAATCGTTGCGTTCTTTAGAACCAATTCAACAACCTTGTTCGCAGTTTTTATATCTGGCAGTGCACGCAAGACAGGTCCACGGCCATACAATTCGCCCGATGATACAGACCAACGAAATATAATATATGGATTTGTTTCAAATGTACCGTGCGACACAATGTTATTTTCAATATCACCACCGACATCCAACCATGCGGTAAATTCTGTGCCAACCAGACTCTGCACCAGTTTTAGTGGGGTATCTGGGTCTTGTTTTATCGTATCGCGCAGATTGGCCGGCGGGGTCCATGTCGGATATTTATCCATGACTTCGCGTGCCGGCATTGATGTTGTATGAAATACTGCATTTGGTAAAATCGCAATATCAGACATTGGTATCGCCGTAAATGTAAATGCAGATGATGCACCAATTGGGGATTCTGCCATAAACAAACACGCCGTCCCCAATACGACCAAGTCCATATAACACTGATGAATAACCGTATAAAAATTAGAATCGTTCAAATTTGCACGTAATTTGGATGTGGCAAATTCTGCATCAGGCGACAAAATACTTTCTGGCACCAGTGTCAGCCACATTGATTCTGGTGGGGTCAACAGTGTGTATATCGATGCCGCCAGATTATCTGCCGCGTCCATCGCCGTTGCATCAAATAATGTTGCCGCATCATCATCAGCAGTTGGCATGGTATATTTGCGGGCATTATCCCAACGGTTTAACCATGGTGCGCGCATATCCAGTGCGCGTTTATACAAACTTTGCAGGTTTTGTTGCATAAGGTTTCTCCTTTTGTTGTGTGTTATCTTTAAAGTTTGAAATTTGTGTTTGCAGTAAAAGTCTTTATCGTGCCACCAATTGGACGGGTTGGGGTTGGAACCTGGGCAATCGCGCCGGCAACTGCGTCCAGGCCGTCATCATGCATTCCACGCGCCAATGGCGACCATCCCAACATTTCAGATAATAGTGGTGTATTTTGAACACGTGTATGTGCATGCAGGCGTCCCGTGCTTAGCACTGGTTCAATCGCGTCCAGGATTCTGTCGGCCTTGGCACGTGTGTTCGATATGCGATTGACATAAATGTTTATGCCACGTCGCGACGCGCAATCGCGCATAATTTCTGGCAGACCGCCACCAATGCCATTGGTTTCAATTGTAATTCTATGTAAATTTCGTGCATGCATAAAATCTAACACCATATCACATTGGCGCGACAGTGGAAATTGTTCGTCGTCTGAAACCGTCAGATATAAAATATCGTGAATAAATATATGGCGCGATTTATCGTCACGATATAATAGCACGCATGCACTGCCGTCACGATGTGCACGGCCACTGGACGGGTCCCAATATAAAACACTGCCCGTGATATGCGATGCGCCAATTGTCGCGTTACGCGGTTCAAATTCATCGTCATAAAAATGCAGTGCACCAGGATCCAGCCGTGCGCGTTCAGGGGACACAAATTCCAGCATCATCTGGGCAGAAAAATGTCGATGTCCCACTGTTTCGCGCATTTGTTCGATTTTTTCAATCGGGAAAAGTTCCGGCCACGCCGGATTTCCGCACGTGTCTATTATCGGAATCTTTAATAATTTATATCCGCATAAAAAAGGCGTTGAAAAAGCAAAATTTTCATATACCATTGAACCAAAGAAGGAATTAGACATGGATTTTACCCCCAAAACATTACCAACAAATCTGGAAGCCGAACAGGCCGTATTGGCCGCAGTATTGATGAACAATCGCGCATTGGAACGCGTGTCTGAATTCCTGCGGGCGGAACACTTTTCGCATCCCGCACACCAAGAAATATTTAAACTGGCCGAACGTCAATTCGCGGCTGGAATACCGTTTGATATTATTACTGCCAAGAACTATCTGGACCAACAAGGCGTTCTGGAATCTGTCGGTGGTGTAGATTATCTGACGCAATTGTCTGGCGCAGGCGCAACTGTTGTTAACGTTGAACAATACGGTCGCATCGTTTATGAACATGCAATGCGTCGCGATTTAATTGTACTGGGCCAAGATATTACAGACAAAGCATTTATCGAAGACTTGGATAATCCTGTGGCACGCCAGATTGAATTGGCGGAACAGAAACTGTTCGACATGGCAACCGCAGGGTCCGCAGAACGTGAAGTGACATCCATTTCAACAGCGTTACAGGCGGCACTGGCCGAAGCAGAAATCGCATACAAGGCCGATGGACAATTGTCGGGCCTTACCACTGGGTTAAGCGCACTGGACAAGTCAATCAGTGGTCTGCATCATTCTGACCTGATTATTATCGCAGGACGTCCCGCAATGGGAAAGACTACGTTGGCCATGAACATCGCGTTTAATGCCGCAAACGCAATCGCATACAATCGCGCAAACAAAAATTATAAGGGCGCCGTTGTTTTCTTTAGTTTGGAAATGTCTGCATCACAGTTGGCAGCACGTGTATTATCGTCACAATCAAAAATTCCGGCATCTGCAATGCGCGAAGGAACGCTGACGGACGAAGACTTCTTGAAAATGTCACAATATTCTGCCGCAATCAGCAAGGTGCCACTGTTTATTGATGATACACCGGGTATGTCTGTGCCAATGATGCGCACGCGCGCGCGTCGTTTGGCGCGTAAACACGGTGGAATTGCATTGATTGTGATTGACTATCTGCAATTGATGACCGCCCCAGGTGGAAAACGCAGTGATAATCGTGTTCAAGAAATTTCTGAAATCACACGTGGTCTGAAAATGTTGGCCAAGGAACTGGATGTACCGGTTATCGCCCTGTCCCAGTTATCACGCAGTGTCGAAGCACGCGATGATAAACGTCCACAGTTGGCAGATTTACGTGAATCGGGTTCTATTGAACAAGACGCCGACATTGTTATGTTTACGTATCGTGAAGAATACTATCTGCAAAATCGCGACCCGTCCGAAAGATTGTCCAATACAACCAACAGTGCAATGGTGGAAAGTTGGCAAAAACGATTGGAACGCGCACGTGGCAAGGCAGATATCATCATAGGAAAAAACCGTCACGGACGCCCAGAAACAGTGCGTACGGCATTCTTTGGCGATTACAGTTTGTTTGATAACCTGGACGAATTCCAGGCACGCGGCGAAAATGAATTTGCGTCCCCTGCACCAACGATTTCTGCATCTGCGTTGGAACCAGACCCAAATTTTGAACCGACTGCAATTGATGCCGATGCAATCCCAGATGATATGCCATTGTAATTATTTGCTTGCGCGGGAATCAAAATTTGACTATTATTTTGTCAAGAATTAGTCATTAGGAGTTTTGCCATGGCACAAGAAGAAATTATATTTCCAAATAACATTCGCAACATCCGCTTGGCTGCGGGAATGAAAATGACCGAATTGGCGCGTCGCACAGGGTTGTCTTTATCTGCAGTATCAAAGATTGAAAAGGGCGTTCGTCGTTTAAACCAGAAACAATTGCTGAATGTGTGCAATATCTTAGGGTGCAAATTATCAGACATCTTTATCAAAGAATCTGATGATGTCGCCGACCAATGGCAAAACGAAATTAAACGCCGTATGACAGACAACGAAAACAACGGTCTGAAAATATTCGGCAGTGGTCTGCGCAAAATCCGCCAACAGGCCGGCAAAACAATCGCACGCGCCGCCAAAGAAGCCGGAATGACATTATCTGTATATCACAAGATAGAGGTTGGTCAACGCGAAATATATACCGATGAAATTGAACCCTTGGCAAAATCTTTCGCATTGAATGCAGAACAAATGTTCGAAAAAATCGCAAACTTATACAAATCAGGCGAATTGACCAAACAAATGAACAAGGTCAAAGAACGTGTGCAATCTGTGTTGGAACCGGGCAACCCACTGTCGGGAATGAATATCGGCGGCGGATTGTTTGGTGCGAAATTATATGACAGTGCACGTAAAAAATTGGTGCCTGTATTTGGAACACCGTCAGGCAAAGCCATCGCATTCAAAAAATCTGACAAAACAATGATTGTGGCACCAATGTCATTGGAAGGACGTCGTGATATTTACGCCGTCATGCCTAATTCAAAGCGTCTGGGCGGTGTTATACCTGAAAAATCTTATGTTTTGGCAGACGCATCTGTCCCCGCACAGGTTGGTGATATGGCCATATGTATTGATGCGCAATTTGAATCATTAGATACAGATACAAATGTTACCGCACATGTCGCGATGGTCAAGCAAGATGCCAAAGGTAAATTATACGGTCAACTGGTTGGACCAGATGAAAAAATAACATATCAAACAATGCACAAAGTTATTATGATTGTGATGGAATAACAACCATATACGGAGAGAGATAATGAAAGCCAAAGCCAGCGCAACCGCACAAAGACTGTTAAATCTGTACCGCCAAGAACATGTGATTGTCGGCGGGTGGGCAGTAATCAATCCGATATTTGTTGCAGATGCGTCTGATGATGTTATCGCAGAATTGCGCGACAAACCGAACGGTAACACGTTGATAAAACATATCGAGAATCTGCGCAGTGGTAAAACACCAATGGATTCAATTGAACGTGAGCTGTTACCATATGGTGGTATGATGACAGAAGAAATTGCATCTATTACGTTGACACCGGCACAATGGCAAGAATTGACACAGGGAATTGAAAACTTTACCCCAGATCAAGCAGGATTGGATGTATTTCAGGCTTTAAACGTTGTTCGCACATTTGGTGCGGAATGGCCCGTAGCAATTCGTGCTGCATTATCAGCGCGTCCACAATTACTGGACAAATGGAATGTTATAAACCAAACGTATAATGCATATAGACTGTGGAATACAGCACACGAAGTTATCGCAAACCCATTGTCGGAACGTGTCCGCGCCCAGGTCCAAGCAGATATGCCAGAATATGAAACATACCTGCCGATGTTTGGAAACGCGGGGGCGGAACTGTTGACCAAATTACGAACATTTGTCAGCAGTTTAAACTAATCTAATTTGTTTGTGCGATATATCGTATCGTGCGTGTGTGGCGTTCCAATGTATATCATTGCACCAGATGGCGATAGTATAAAATCCAATTCACGCAACCTTTCCCGTAATGCCGCGCGTTTTTGTGCTGTGTTTGATGTATTTGGCACTTCGACATCATCGCATAATATTAAATCTGCGCGCATGCCTGTGATATTGCCATGAATCCCCTGACAAATAACAGACGGTTCACGTATACCGATGGGGCGATTGATTGTAATACGCCCAGACGCCCATTCTTTTTTATTCTTTGGAATCATATCTGTGCACCATGGATGATTTTCCAAAATATGCCGAATATGCCCAACCATACGGGTGGCCAAACCGTTTTCAGCTGATAAAATCAATATCCGTGTTTGGGGACGCAGGTATAACACACATGCGGCAAAAATCCCAACCACTGTGGATTTCCCAGAATGACGAAATGCCATCAACAAACCACGCCCCGGTGCATCAGAAAATATTTCAACCAGAAATTTCATTATTTGGTAATGATGTGTGGGCGTTTTAAATCCTAAGACACGATTCCATTGATCTAAAAAAGTATTAAATTGTGTAATCATATTATTCCACAATATTATCTAATCTGGACAGCAAAGATTTTAATAAATTAGGCTTTTTGACGCGTGTTCCTTTTAACTTTTTCAGATTTTCGGCACTCTTTTTCTGATAAGGCATTGCAGTTTCTGATTGCAAGCGTTTTAATACCGCACCTTCGGTAATACCATTGCCAGACATCCCAAAAGCACCATATTTTGCACGCTGGGTTGCCAAAACTTTTTTAATCAGATTTGTTTTTTCGGCATTATCTGCGGCCATTTGTGCCAAGATTTCTTTGCGTTCTGATTTTGCCGCTTTTTTACTGTCTTTGTAATCCAATATTTCTGTTACATCTGATACTAATTGTCCCATTTGTTTTCCTTTTTTTTGATTAAAAATGCTATACAGAATACCAACCATGCACACCAACAGATAAAACAGTCAAAGGATATGGTTCGTTGCTGTCAATTGTCCAGGTTGGCATAGAACAGTTTGATTGCGTCCCCAAAATATTTATTGATACATCGCCAGAAAAACCTGGGGACGATATATCGTAAACATCATTGGGCAACGTAACACGTTTCCCATTTATATTTATAAACTTTGTGTTCATAATACGGGCAACAATACGATGTAATTTGATGTATCGTGGAATATGACCTGACGCAATCATTGGAATGCCTGATGCGACACATGTGAAATCATATTTATCTGCATCACGCATTGTATCTGAATCAAAGTATTCCAAGAATATACCATCTGACCGATGGACAACAACATACGTCTGGTCATTGGATATACCAACTGAAATAAACTGACCATTGGTAGAATATCTTGCCCACGCAGAAATCCCCAGCGGAGAATTCTGATTCAGAACTGCCATATTGCCATCCATACCCACAACGTATAAACGACATAATGTATCATTATATGCAATATCCATCGGTGTATTCAGTATATGTTTCGCAAATGCGCACAAATCATTGGCATTATATTTTTCACCCAAATCATCTAAACCCAGTTCACGAATATCACGACCGTTTGACGACACAAATATTGTTGCGCCTTTGATAGTCTGGGGTGGCAGATATCGTGACGAATACGATCCAACAGATGTATGTTGCCGTATATCAACATTCGATGGGGTTAAAGGCTTGCTGGATATTGCCCATTCACCGACATTTGTTAGTATTTGCAGATTATCACTGCTGACCACGGTACAGATTTGTTGACGATGTTGCGATAATAATGAAACAAAAATCGCTTCGTCGTCCAAACCTGTCCCTGGGGCAAATGTAGTATGTTTCCCAACCTGGGATATCCATATACCAGACGGGTAATCACGTGACCCACCAAATATCAGTCGGTTTTGATGAAACGTTATACTGCGTGGCCAACCACGACGTGCGCTGAACGCTGCTTCTTGCCAATCGCTTATGGGTTCTGACGGTGTTTTATATGAACTATTTGTATGTGCAACAACCTGGGTCGGATTGATGTATTCTGTAATAACCCACTGTTGTTCCAATAAATACAATCGTGTGTTTACATTTTCTGGGGTCCAAAAATTCTGGTTGGTTGTTAGTGTGGCAAAATTATTGCCTTTGTCATTTATTGTAACTGTAATAGTTATTCCATCAGTATCTTCAAATTTCACAAATGGTATATTTGATGTCATATCATTGTCATTACGCGAAAAGTCAAAATCTGACATGCAGAACCCCTGTGACGTCTTGGACAAACAGACAGGTCTGTAATCAGGGTGAACAAATATCATTGTTCCAAAACGTTGTGCGTATTGCAGATTCGACAAATCATCATATGACCATGGTGTGATTAAATCCTGGTATTTTTCATTGTCGTAATATATATACATATGATAATTAGTTAGGGCAATTAAATATTCTGTGCCATCAGATACAGACATAGAAATCAAGCGGGCATTACCAGGTAATCGCGCCACTGATTTTAGGCCGCAACGCCGTGTTATACCCCCACCTGCTAAAACATCCATATTTTCTAGTTTTGACAAACCGTGTATATTATCGTTTGTATAAAATTCTGGCGCAATTTCACCAGATGCAAATGTATTTTGCGTTTTAATAAAGTTAGACATTGCAAATCCCCCAGAAATTAAAATCGATTGGTAATCAATGAAAAATCTTGCAATGCATCTGATGCAGATGTTGTACTGTCTATGAATTTGGCCGTTTGCAGTTCTGATTCGAACAGGGCCGCCAACATACGAAACACCGATTGATTCCCGGTTAGAGGGATACAAAATTCCATTGCCAAACGTGTGGCAACCAACGATACAAAATATCCAGGGAACGCATCTGGCGATGTTCGAACTAATGCAGTAATTGTTATATCTGATGCATCTGAAATAATACGATTACCAATAATGCGACCATGTGTTTTTAATACACGTAAAACATTTGATGGAATCAGAAAATCACCATCAGCATTGCGCATCAGCGAAATTTCTTGGGTCGCAAAACGCCATGGATGTAGTGATAACAATGTATCTGTTACAGAATCATACAATGTTCGTGCCAATTGTGACGTGGCAGAATCATCCGTAAAAGACTGAATTGGTGATTCCCCCAATTTTAACAATGCCATTGAACATAAATCTATCTTGGAAAGCATTTTTGCACCTTTTGGTTATATAAAAAAATTTGGGCGACAAAACATATCGCCCAATTATGAATTCGAATAATTTATGCCAACGCAACGGTTGTAACATTTAATTCTGTGATATTGATTTTTTTTATCGCAGTATTATCAGATGCATTCATTATAATAATATCGCCAATATTCATCAATGTTTTAACGTCATTAAAATATCCATTGGATGTAATTGTTGACAATGTTTCATTTGCACTGTAATGCCACAATGTAAATCCATTCGCATATGCGATAACAGACAAATTTTTATTCTGGAATGCCATGTGTTTTTCCTTTTGGTTTATGGGTTATTTAAATTGTGATTTATTGTGCATCAGAACATTTGACACGAACAATACCATCACCATCAATCAAAACAGCGCCTTGGGACATACTGTTGCTGATAAAGTGTGCAGCACGTTCACCATGCCATGAAATATCTGTTTTGACTTCTTGGCCACATGCGTGACCAATACTGGACGCGTGATAAATAAAGCAATCGCGTTTGTCGCCATCTGATGGCAAACCGTTGTACAGAACCCATGTGATACCCAACCATTTGCGGGCTTCGGCACCGTTTAACAAAGGCAACGAATCACCAACATAATCAGCAGATACAAATTCGTCCATTGATAACAATTCATTCCATTGACGCACACCAACAACCGCAAAACGTCGACCGTCGTCCGGAACATCGTTTGTGTTTAAAACTTCTAATGCAGACAGAACCAAATCTTTGGTCATACCTGTGCTGTAATCACCAACTGTGGCAGTCGCAGCATTCATTGCAGACACAATCAATTCATCTGTTTTGCGTCCCAACGCATATGCGCCGGCAGATGCAACAACGCGACGTTCATCAACGTTTGTTTTTAATTCGTCCAACGCATCAACCCAATCGCCCGCATAGTAATCCTGTAACAGGCATTCTACGGGTTCGTGATTTAGATTCATCACCGGAACAATACCGTGACGTGATTTTGTGCTGGCCATGCCACGACCAACCTTTTGGAAAGTGGTCGACGCACCAACAACACCAGATTTACTGCGAATTGTCGAACGCAGTTTTGTGCCCATTTGCTGATATGCCAAATGAACATCGGCTTCGAATTGTTTCACAAATACATTATCTATGGAAACAGACATATAAAAATCCTTTGGTTTACAAATTGATATTGATGTGAAAAACACATCACCAAATTTTGTGTTTTGGTTATGCATATAAAATGCGCCATAAATACAAAAAAAAATTTAGGGTCCGAATAATTCGGATTATCCAAAAAAAATATCAGTCAGACTGTATATATCATCTGACTGATACTTTTAAAAATCCCCGCGAATGCGGGGATTATATTATTTTTTCTTTACTGCTTTTTTTGCCGGTGCTTTTTTTGCAACTGGTTTTTTAACCGCTGCTTTTTTTGCCGGTGCTTTTTTTGCAACTGGTTTTTTAACCGCTACTTTCTTTGCAGGTGCTTTTTTTGCAACTGGTTTTTTAACAGCTACTTTCTTTGCAGGTGCTTTTTTTGCAACTGGTTTTTTTACCGCTACTTTTTTTGCAGGGGCTTTTTTTGCAACCGGTTTTTTTACCGCTACTTTTTTTGCAGGTGCTTTTTTTGCAACCGGTTTTTTAACCGCTACTTTTTTCGCTGCAGGTTTTGCAACAGGTTTCGCAGCCGCTTTCTTGGCAGGGGCTTTTTTTGCAACCGGTTTTTTAACCGCTACTTTTTTCGCTGCAGGTTTTGCAACAGGTTTCGCAGCCGCTTTCTTGGCAGCAGATTTTTTAAACAAGAATGCCATTCTTTCTCTCCTTACTTAAGTTTTGGATAGAACAAATCCGTTTTGTTCTTGATATGTATTTTATCGTAAATACAAAACTTAGTAAAGTAGAAAGTGTATTTTTTTATTACGAATATAATTTTTTAAAACCATTTTCTATTTTTCGAATGTATTCTGTATCTTTGTCACGCCAATATTTTGGGTCACGCATCATACGACGCAAATCTGCATCTGTTAAATTTTTTATGTCAACAGAATTTATTTCAACACTGGGTTCCATTGACTGCATCATCTTATACACACTTTGAATTCCCTGGGGTGTAGCGCACAAAGCATCAAATGCATCTTGTGGTAAAAATTTTTCACCGAATGTATTTATTGCATTTAATGCATCTGTCATTTTTTCATTACCACCAAAAAAATTTTTTAATTCATTTATTGCATTTGTTTCATTTTGTACGGAATATAATTCAGATATCACAGGAGATAAAAATTCATTTGCAATATCATAAATTTTTTCAACCTGGGATACAGTTAATCCAATTTCTAAAAATTTATCACGCAACTTTTCATCATTATATAATTCGTGTGTTGGATATTCCGATGCATTTTCTGGAACACCAATTGCACGATTAAATTTTCGACGCGTATCTGCATCAGAATCAGCACCTGGAACAGATATCATTGTGCCAATCTTTTTTTCTAGTTCTGTATACGATTTTACTAATGCATCTGCATTTAACGTGCCATCACTGTTTTGAAATTTTTCTGGTATATTATCCATTATTGTTTTCCTTTGGTTTCATTAGATTTGCGTAAAAAATAAATTCCAGCCAACGTAAATATTGTTTGCAACATAGTGAATATATCTGTATCACCCACCAGGTATGCCGCCACTGCAGATAATATCCCTGTCGCAGAAATTATATATGTTCTGTATCCGGTCAGATATCCACCCTTGATTATTCTTTTCATGTTGATTACCTATCTGTAAAACAATACGCCATCAATATCTGCAATATAACCACGTGCAGTTGCCCAATCTGGTATAACATCATCATTATGAAAACGCGTTGCGCCGAAACATACATCTGGCAAATTTCCTGTCAACATACGTTGGGCGGTACGTACACACATTTGAAAACCACGATCATTTGCAGGAACATTTAATTTGATGTGGTTTGTAGCGTTATCAGATAATACATCAAAAATTTTAATATCTTGTATAATATCTTTATAGGCGACATTATATGTTTTGGATATATTATCAATCATTGATGTCATTGCTTCGACCAGATGCAGTGATGCACCACCTGTCTGTGCATATACAACACGTGCAATTTTATATGCCAACGATGCGGATGTATCCGAATTTTTGATAAGTGTCATTTGCATGATTATCTCTCCCAAACAAAAAACCACGCAAATGCGTGGCAATAAAAAAACCACAACCAATGTTGTGGACAGTATTTGTGCTGTTGATGCATTATATATTAGCACATTTGTATACAAAAGTCAAGAACAAAATGCATAAACCGCAGTTTTTCAATATTTTTAAACACTTATTTCATCACCGTATACCAGTAAATATCGTGAACCGCGCCGCAATACCAACGCACCATTTTCATTTATGCCAATCAGTTCTGCCAATTCACCTTGATATTTTACAGGCCGATCCAAACACGATGCCAATTCTGTCCAGCGCGCACGCACCGCACGAAAATCTGTGCGACGCCATTTGTCGATATTGCGCATTAAGCGATTTAATAATTCATTCATCGGGATTTCAGAATAATTATCCAGCTTTGTAGTCTTATACCGATCAACGGTTGGATTAGAATTTACATTTATACCAATCCCAACAATTACAAAATTTCCAGAATATTCAATCAATGTCCCAGATACTTTCTTATTATCAATCAAGATATCATTTGGCCATTTAATTGTGGGATGCACCCCAAATGACGCAATTGTATCCGCAATCGCCACAGCAATTGCATACGATAAGCGTGCATCACGTTCAGGACAATCGAATATAAAACTGATGTATAAATTACCGTGGTGCGATACCCAGGTGCGACGGAAACGTCCACGTCCCGCAGATTGGGCCGCCGCCAAAATCGCTGTATGATCACTGGCCCGCCCAGATGCAATCAATTCATGTGCGTAATCTTGGGTGCTGGGGATTTTATCAAAAGATAATAATTTATAATTTGCCAAGACTGTATACCCCATTTGTGTTTTTAATAAATCCACGGCCATATTTCTGGCGTAGTTGATAAATCGCGGCATCCATCGCATGCGTTGCAACATCTGGCGCATATCCCAACGCAGTTTTTAACTGGGCAATGGTCATTCCGTTACTTTTATACAGTAATGCCACTATTTTACCTTGAATATATGGCAGTGTAACATTTTCACCAAATACTGCAAATAAAACATCTGTATTATCCAACGCGCCCAAAATAAGTGATTTTAAATCCAATGGTGAAATATTGTCTGAAACATCCAAATCATCAAAATTGATATCACCAGGTGTCGGAACGTTCAAAACAGTCGCGCCCAAATCGGCCAAGATTTGCCGCCATATGTCGTCTGATGCATATATACGAATGCCTGATAACATGTGTGAATATTAGTCCATAGTTAGTCAATTGTCCAATAAAAAACCACAAAGCGGTTAAACTTTGTGGTTTTTTGGGGTGTCGAAACCTGAAAAAAGCGTCAATTGCGTCCGTGGTCAGAGGGCTCTATGAACTTAGTGAAATCCTGAATTTTAGCTCCTGTGGATGATAAAATCTTAGAAATACTGTTCGTAGACGGCCATCGCGGCTGTCCTTCTTTGGACCAACGTTTACTTTTGTTAAAGGTTGTTGGGTCCAGCCCGCTGCACTTTGCCAGTCCAGAACAAGACATTCCATGTTCCGTGGCAAAGCGTTCTATGGCACGCCAAACATCGTCATGTGTCATTTTTTTCTCTCCCTATTGTTAGCACACATCAATACATCTTTGCATTGATGTACATTGATTTTATTCCAGAAATCCGGGCAAAACAACAAGTACCATTTCCTAGGAACCAATGCAAAAATACCACACAAAAAAATTTTTTGACAAAACACTTGACGAATCGATTTTTGTATACTATATTTATTTTCGTCAAAGGAACAAAACCGATGACCAGTATGCGCAAGCAACTGTGGGGACCAGAGGTTCAGACTCCCTCCTACATTCTCTCTCCTCTGGACTCTGGGCCCCAGCATAAAGTTTAGAGTGTCCAATTTCTTTTTCTCCTTTCCTTCCTTTCGGGACACTCGGAAATACCGCCGGAAACGGCGGTGTTTTTTTTCTTTTATCTATAAGTTATGAATTATAAACAGATATCTATATCGCTGTCTGTTGGTATGCGTGGAATAATTATGTCTGGGGAGTATTGAGTGCGAAACCATGTGCGTTGACGTTTGGCATACTGATTTGTTTTATTTACCCAATTTTCTATACATTGTGATTCGGATATTTCACCACGAATAAATTTACACAGTTGTGATGCACCAATCGCACGATTTTCATCCCATGCAGAATCGATTACAGATTGCGCTTCAATCAACGCACCACCTGCCAGCATTTGCGGAATACGTGTCGCGATACGTTCACGCAATATATTCGTATCAGGCATAATTAGGATACGTGTGACACTTGGCACAACTGCGCCAACACGTGGTGCGTTTTGATATTCTGTAATATGATGTCCTGTGGCCAAGAACACCTCCAGCGCACGCGCAACACGTTGCGGATCGGTGGCCTTGAATTCGGGTGGTAATAACCGACGCGCAGTGTCTAAATCAGACGACACCATGTCGCGCGCACGCGTTCGTGACACATCGTCAATATCAGGCATTGGTGAAATTCCGTTTAACAATGCATTTATATAATATCCAGTTCCACCAACAAATATTGGGGTGCGTCCTGCCCGATGTGCAGAATCATATTCAGCACGCGCCATTTCTAAATATTGCCCAACACTGATTTGTTCATCCAGCGGTAATATCGAGAATAACTTATACGGAATGCCATCTATTTCATCAGAAATTGGACGACACGCAAACGGACTGGCCGAAATATTTTCAATACCCCGATAAATTTGCACGCTGTCACAGTTTATAATCGTGCCATTGGTCCGTAATGCCAAACGATGGGCAAATTCAGATTTGCCAGATGCAGTAGGACCAGTGATAATATAAGCGCGCTGTGTCATTTCCATTGGATTATATACCGAATGCAACGAATGTAAATAAAATATTGTATTTGATGGCGGTCTGGTGATATTATAGGCATGTCTAATTATAAAAACGAAAGGAAAAATATATGTCTAAATTAAGAGTGGCAATAAACGGTTTCGGGCGCATTGGGCGTTTAGTACTGCGTGCGGCACTGGAAGCAAAGCGTGACGACATTGAATTTGTCGCAGTCAATGATTTGGCACCTGTGGAACAGAATGCATATCTGTTAAAGTATGATTCTGTGCATGGGAATTTACCAATTGACGTAACTGTGGATGGTGAATATATCATCGCGGGAAATCAAAAAATCAAATGTCTGTCAGAACGTGACCCGGCAAATTTGCCGTGGGGCGAATTGAATATAGACGTTGTTATGGAATGCACAGGTATCTTTACCGCGGCAGATAAAGCACGCGTTCATTTGGATGCGGGTGCAAAACGCGTATTGGTTTCTGCACCATCTGCGGGCGCAGATAAGACAATTGTGTATGGCGTCAACCAAGATACATTGACACCAAACGATTTAATCGTATCAAATGCATCATGCACGACAAACTGTCTAGCACCGGTGGCCAAAGTTTTAAATGATACGTTTGGTATTATATCAGGCTGGATGACAACTGTGCATGCATATACCGGTGATCAACAATTACTGGACAAGAATCATAAAGATTTCCGTCGCGCACGTGCGGCAAATCTGTCGATGATTCCAACCAGCACAGGTGCCGCCAAGGCAATTGGATTAGTGTTACCAGAACTGGCCGGCAAACTGGACGGGATGGCAATTCGTGTTCCGACCCCAGATGTATCTGTGGTGGAATTGGTTGCGAACCTGAAAAAAAATGCAACGGTTGATGAAATCAATAACGCAATGCACGCGGCGCAATCGGCCACATTTGGTTATAATGAATTACCATTGGTGTCGGTTGACTTTACGCACGATGCGCACAGTTCTGTATTTGATGCCGGGTTGACCAAGGTATTAGGTGATAAACTGGTTCATGTGACCGCGTGGTATGATAACGAGTGGGGATTTTCAAACCGTATGTGTGATACCGCCGTTGCAATGGGGAAATTGATTTAATAAACGTGCGAATGCCAATAAAAATCCCCGCAATTATATGTTTTGCGGGGATTCTTTTATAATATTATAAGTTTTTTTATAACTGAATATACAGCGTTGGGTTCTTTTCCAGTTTTTCAATCCCCTGCTCTAACAATTCACGATATTCGACAAACTTTTTCTTTTCGTTTTTATCTAAATTACTGATTGCAGGTAACTTTACCGTCATCGGATTGACATGCACACCATCTTTGATAATTTCATAGTGTAAATGCGGGCCTGTGGAATATCCTGTGGAACCGACATATCCAATCGTCTGACCCTGGCGCACGTTGGTGCCAACATTTACGCCCTTGGCAAATTTAGACATATGCGCATACAATGTTTCATACGAACCATTGTGACGTATTTTTACAAAATTTCCGTGCCCCTTGTTATAACTGCGCGCGACAACACGTCCCGCACCCGCGGCAGGAATTGGTGTGCCAGTAGATGCACGAAAATCAACCCCCTTGTGCGCACGCGTGTATCCCAATACAGGATGTTTACGATTACGTGAAAAACTGCTGGTAATTTTTGCATTGTTGATTGGTGTTCGTTTCAAAGATTTAATCGCCCCATTTCCGTCGGCATCATAATACCCAGTTGTTCCATCAGATTTTCTGAATCGGTACATTTGAACATTACCGCGTAATGCTTCGAATTCAACCGCCAAAACACGTCCATTATCAATCTTTTGACCGTTTGAAAAGTTTTCTTCATATAATACAGAAAATTTCTGGCCGGCACGAACGTCACGTTCAAAGTCCATTTCAAATGCCAACAAATCATAGACATCTATTAAAATGCCCGCTGGAATACCTGCGCGTTGTCCTGCCAAATAAAAACTGTCCCCATCCAGGATTTCACCGCTGCGATACACCGCACGAACATCGCGTTCAACATCAACAGTCTTGCAATCCCATGCACCATCGTCATTACATGTCAATTCCACCTGGCGCCATGGTGATGGCACAACAATAATCTTTGAAACCGGCGCATCATCAGCGACGCGAACAAATTCCAATTTATCCCTGTCAGCACGCAGCGTTGTAATTTCTGCATCTGATTTTAACACCTGGGCGATGGTATGAACGTCATTGTGCGTCAATCCCTGATCCAGTAATAACTTAGACAATGTATCCCCAGATGTCACCATAACCACAGATTTACATTCCGCATCCGCACGCACATAACGTGGTGTTCGTTTGGTTGCAACTAAAAAAATGGCCACCAAACTCAACAAGACAGCCAACGCCATCACCAGTCGAGTCAAGTTGGTCGTATTCATAATATCTTTTGCTTTTTTCATAACACCGATTATAATGCCTTTATGGAAATAAATCAAGCATTCGCAATTTTACAACGTGCCGGTGGGATACGCGCTGCGCGCATAATTACGGAAAATTGCAAAAAATTATCAAGAATCAAAGTCTGGCGCATGGCACGGCAATTGCGTCGTGGGGTGCCTGTGGCGAAAATCATACACCAAAAATGGTTTTATGGTTTAAAATTTTATACAAATAAATATACGTTGGACCCACGACCAGATACAGAAATACTGGTCGAATCTGTTATTTCTGAAAGCAACGGTGATGATAACATTCGTATACTGGACCTGGGGACGGGAACCGGGTGTATTATATGCAGTCTGATAAAAAATATTCATAATGCGTATGGGGTTGCGATTGATAAATCACGTCGTGCATTACGTGTGGCACGGCATAATATAAATTCAATGGGAATGGGTGACAGAATAAAGATACGACGTGCAACCTTTGACAAACCATACAATTTTCACGAACGATTCAATATCATTGTATCAAACCCGCCCTATATTGCGATAAATGATTCACGCGTTGATAATGGTGCCACACACGATCCAAAAATGGCGTTGTATGCCGACGACAACGGATTGGCGGCATATAAATCGATTGCAAAAAATGCCCATAATTGGATAACAGAGAACGGCAAATTGTTCCTGGAAATCGGTATAGACCAAGGAACAGACATCAAAATAATCTTTATGAACAACGGGTGGAATTTACTGCGTTGCGAAAACGATTTGTCTGGGGTTGAGCGCGTATTGGTATTTCAAAAGGCACACCGATGAAACAATTGACCGATACAGATATTGCAGAAATGATTGGTAACGAATTTCATGGGGACGATATTGCCACACGTCGCACAGTGCGCACTGAATTACACCTGTCAACGCGCATTCCTCACGAACGAAAAACACCACCAATGCACGCAACGCTGGATTTACACCAATTTACCGAAGAACAGGCATGGAACGCAATTATGGAATTGGCAACATCTGGAACACGGACTGCGAACATTATCACAGGCGCCAGTGGCATTTTAAAAATAAAATTCCAACAATGGGCACACAACAGTCTGTTAAGCCCATACATCATATCTTTTTCGCCAATAAATAATGGCAGTTTTTATGTCAAATTCAAAAAACAACCACAAACGTAATTATTGATATTTCAGACATTATTTTAGTGACTTGGTTTTAAATTTTTGGTATCAATGCAATCGATGGCAGAAGTCAAGACAGTTTATGATCACATTCGTCACAACAATATAAAGACAATATTGTTGGTTGTGCTGTTTCCGATGATTTTTATTGGGCTGATATTTCTATTCACATTATTTGTTGCCCCAATGCCCCAGGCCATAAATACGGCAATATCTGTCGCGATACCGACATTTATTGTGTGTGGGGTTTGGATGCTGATATCATGGGCATTTGGGGATACAATGATACTAAATACCGCTGGGGCGCACGAAATACACGCGACCACACCACAAAATCGCGCGATATTTCAACGGGTTGAAAACATCGCGTTGGCGGCCGGAATCCCAATGCCGCGGGTCTATATTATCGAAACAGATGCGTTGAACGCGTTCGCCACAGGTCGCACACCACGCGATGCATCAATCGCATTGACACGTGGTATTATAAACAAACTAAACCCGTTGGAACTGGATGGGGTAATTGCACACGAAATGGCACATATTGGTAATCGCGACATTCGCCTGGACATGTTGGTAATCACGGGTATCGGGGTCACAGTATTTGTTGCCGATATTATTGGACGCAGTATTATTTACGGCAACCACAGTTCTGACGATAATGGACAGAATAACAGTCGCGCAATAATGTTGATGGTATGGATGGCATTTATGGTGTTTAACACACTGATTACACCACTGTTACGGATGGCAATATCACGTAACCGCGAATACGCGGCGGATGCCACCGGCGCATTTATCACACGCAACCCAGGCGCATTGGCATCGGCATTGCATAAAATCAGTCATAATTCACACATTCGTGGCACAGACAAAATAAAATCAATGTCATCTGTTTTTATTATGTCGCCTGAACCACGCGAATTGGTTGGTGATTTGATGTCAACCCACCCACCGGTTGAAAAACGTATTAAACGATTAAATTCAATGTCAATAAAATAAAGCAAAACAAAGGAAAGGGGAAAAATGGCAAACTTACATTTTCATTACGGCGTGATGAGCAGTTCAAAATCTGCAGCATTGATAATAAACGCATACAATTTTAACAGAAATGGTAACAAGGTAGAAGTTATCAAGCCTGCATACGATAATCGTTTTGGGACCCAAAAAATCGTTTCACGTATTGGATTAGAATGCGATGCAACGGCACTGAAAGATTTACAGCAATACACCCCAGCGCAAAAAACAGATGTTATATTGGTTGATGAAGTGCAATTCTTTTCCCCATCAGATATTGATAAATTGGTTCATTTTGCAGATCAACAAAATAAAATTGTGATGTGTTATGGTCTGATGGTGGACAGTAATGAACAGATATTCCCCGCATCGCGCCGTTTAATCGAGGTTGGCGCAAAATTACATCGGATGGATTCAAACTGTCAAATAAACGGTTGCATGAAATTGGCGACGCATCATTTACGTTTTGATTCCACAGGGCGTGTAATACGTGCCGGCGAACAATTTGCACTGGGGGACAGTAATTATAAATCCGTCTGTCGTTCGCATTACAATGAATTATACCGTGGCATAAAACAAAAAACGAAATAAAAATATTATTTTCGCTTGCAATTTGAATAAAAAGGTATAAAATAACAATCCGTTGCATCCATAGCTTAACTGGATAAAGCATCTGACTACGGATCAGAAGACTGAGGGTTCGAATCCTTCTGGATGCGCCACGAATTCAAGACCGACCTTTTGGGGTCGGTTTTTAATTTGTGTTGCACCCCCAGGATTTGACCCCGAACATAAGGGTCGACAATAAGTAAGCAAGAACAAGCATAGCGCAGTAAACTTACCCCCCTGTCATTGCGAGGGAACGCAGTGACAAGGGTGAGTAAGTTTACTTAAAAAAACTTTTATTTATCGCGTTGGCGCACATGTTCGCGTTCACGTTCCCGCACACCTATGTTTTTTTGCATTTCACGTGCGATAATATTTTGTATCGCATTTCGGGTATTGCGTTGCGCGATATCTGTTGTTTCAAATTCCATAATCTTATGGTGCAATATATCTGTCCCGTTTTGAATTTTGTTCTGGGCAGACGTTTCCCAATCACTACGTTTATCTGACGGGCAAGATATCGTTTCATTTGCGTGCGGGGCATACATTGCCTTTACATGCCATTTACGTCGGTGAAAAAAGACCGCTTCGCGTGCATAGTTAGTGGCGGCATTGTTGACATCAATTGCAAATACCATATCACGCACAGTGTCCAACGCATAATTCCACGCATCGCGCAATATTCCACCACCCAGCCATCGTTGCAGACTTAAACCCGCAAATATCAGTTCGATGGCATTATCGATTTGTTGACGGTCTGTATCATTCAGTTGGCTTTTTGTAAATTCGTCGGGTGTTTTGCCATCCAACATAGCCATTGCTTTTTCAAAGTCCATATCCATTTGCGCATCCTGGGGTTATGCGGCGTTTTGACGTGCCTGGTTTATTGTAAAGATTGTTACCTGACGGCGAATCTGCATTTGTGCATGTGCACGCTGAATCGCAACGCGGTTTTCTGCGCATGCAAACGCATTGGCGCGTTCTGTTACCGTTGGCGCAACGTATGGTTTTTGTGCAGGTGCAACAGGCGCCACATTGCGACTGGGCGATTTAACGTCATTGACAGAAACATTTGGTGCAACATACGGTTTTTGGACCGGCGCAACTTGTTTTGCGACCATGGGTTCTTGTTTAACCATGGGTTGGGCAATTTGTGGTTGCTTTACCGGGACTGCGGGTGCCATAACGGGCTTTTCCATGGCCGGTTTTGCGTTTGCAACACGTTCTGAAACCGGTGTTGCGACGATGTTTTGTTTTGCGATTGGCTTTGCTGGACGCGCGTGGGCCGGTTCGGTCATCTGGGCCACCGCCTGTTGTGGTTGCGCGGTTGCAGGTGCCACTGATTTTTGTGGTTGTGGATGGGCGACCATTTGTGTTGCCGTTTGTTGTGGGGTGGGCGTCGCCATTTGCGTCGCCGGTGTTTGTGCCGTCTGTTGTGGGGCAGGAGTTTTTGATGTCTGGGCTTTTTCTTGCGACTGCGTCTGTTCGACAATCATTTCGTTTTCACGTTCGTTATAACGGCGCAGTATTTCCATAATTTTATCTGTCGCATCATTTATCATACGCATTGCATGTGCGCGCATCTTTTTTAAGTCTGTGTCCGATTCAACCGTCTTGGTATCGCGTTCTGGGTGCGTCATAATTGTTTTTGACCAATGTTTTTTATATGCCGCATGCACGTTTTCTATATATTTTACAGCCATGTTATTCGGTGTCAGTTTCTTTTTGGCAATCATAATAATTGCACCATTTAAACTGATTGCGTTTTGCCATGCGCGTCCCCATGGATATTTTTTTGACCACTTTGCCAATGCGAATCCGGCAAATAATTTTCGATATTGCTCGATTAGTTCCATGCGGATTTTTTTATCAACGCGTTTTGATATTTGTGGCGTCAGTGCAATAACCACTTTTTCGTTGGTTTGTGCGGTTTTTAACTGATTTGTCATATCGAACTCCTTTGGTTAAAATCGAAGTTCTGTGGTCCCCCACAGCAAATATATATAGGTGTGATTTCGGATATGTCAACCCCTGTCAAGAAAAAAATGTTTTTGACACGACCCCCATTATGGTGCAACAATGAATATGTTCTTATCGTAACAACATGCTGTTGCCAATAATGGGCGGTATGGGTAAGAACCCGCATCTTGCCAATAATGGGGGTGTGGAATTCATCGAAACCAAGGAGTTAAAAGATGAAAAAAACTTTTAGTGCAGCGGTCGCATTGTCCGTTTTGTCGGCACCTGCGATGGCGGCCAACCTGGAAAACCCACTGTATATGCCAAAACAGGGTGCAGTGTATTCCAAAACATCTGCGGGTGTTATGTACAAAATCGCAGATGATTCGAACGCACATCAGAAAAAAAATCATGATGGCGCAACAGAATTCCCAATCTGGCGTGTTCACGAAGAATTGGGCTATGGTATCTTGGACAACCTGGAAGCGTATGCGAAATTCGGTTATACGCATGACGGGGATATCGACCGCAAGGGTATGCACCTGGGTCGTACCGGTTTGAAATATCGTGCCTTTGAATCGACAGATGGCTTTGTTTGGGATGTTTATGCAGACGCACAATTGGGCGGTATCAGCGAAATGTCTGGTTCATATGGGGTTGACGGATTCACATATGACAATTATTCAAATGGTCGTTGGGGCTTTCATGTTGGAACCCAGGTCGGCAAAACATGGTCCAAATTAAGCGTTGCCGGATTTGCAGAAGTTCTGCGTACATTTGGTAACGACAACAATAATATTGATATTTCTGAATTCAAGACAGCGATGGGATTGCCAGCACAGTTTGGTATTCCAGATGAAATTTCTGTTGATTTGAAATCTGCAACAGAAGTTAACGCAGGTTTGAAAGCGTTTTACCAGTTGGATGACCGCTGGTCATTTGGTGCAGGATTTACATTCAAACATCATTCTGATAATGGTGTAGAAGGTTTGGCATCAGATGTTAACCCAGCCCCAGGATTCGAAGCATATGCAGCAGGGGTTGTTCAGCAATTAGAAGCAATGGTCGAAGATATGGAAGACGGATTCGATGAATATATCGTGTCTTTGTCTGCGGCATATCAGATGACTGATGCGATGCAGGTTGCTGTATACGGTGAATATACATTCGATGAATCACACGCAAATTCGCAAAACGGTACAGACGTCAAGGCTGAATTGGGTGTTCGTTTAAATGTTCAGTTCTAAAACAGAACAAAAATAAAAAAACTAACATATATTGGACAAAATCCCGCATCCCGCGGGATTTTTTATCGATATTCTGGCGATGAATTAAAAATTCATTGTGATATAAAATATTTTTATATGGATTGTTTACAAATACTTGCGCAGGGGGGTGGTTTTGTGATATAATAAGCCCAAAGGAATATTGAAAGGAATGAAAAAGTTCAGCGTTTCTGCCGTGTTGACCGGTGTTTTGTTGGGACTGCCTGGGGCGGTCGTTGCAGCATATCCTGTATACCCGGGATATCAGATGCCTGCAAACAATGGTCAATCAGTGTATTTGCCGTCGACGAACAGTCGCGTTGTTTCTACGACAAATGGATATACTGGGTACAATATGCCGTATAATTCTGTTGCCGCGGCCCAGCCAACACGTGTAACAGGTGCATTGCCACGCGTGGGATCTGCCCAGACAACTGCGGGACGTCAGTATTATCAACCGGCTGATTACGATCGATTGGCGGACAGCGGCTTGTATGTTGGATTATCTGTTGGGTATACTGCGTCTGTGATTGGTTCTATCGGCGCGGACTATATTGGCGAAGCGGATTCTTATACCGTACCTGGCGCATTTCGTGATGCTGATTTTGATTCTGATTCGGTTATCCCACTGCAGGTTTCTGTTGGGGCGGCGATAAACAATGATATTCGTGTTGATTTTTCGTATTTGCGTTATTCGAATTTGTCATATCCGCGAACGGTTCAGACGTCTGATGGTGCCGGCGATTACGTTACTGCCCAGGTTGACGGTGGCGCAATTACATCGAATACAACTATGTTGAATATCTATTATAATATTGATTCGTTTACTGGATATTTGGCGGGTGGTTCTTTGCGTCCGTATATTGGTGCCGGCGTTGGTATTTCATTGAATACGATTGCCGATTATGTTGTGTATGACAATACGTTCTATTCTGTTATGGATCCACAATATGCCGGTGCGGGACAGTTGACCGGTGTGTCTGATATTTATGCGTATCATAATGGTGGAACCACGGAACAATTGGCATTCATGCTGGAAGGTGGTTTAACAACCGAAATGGAAGGCGGGATAAAGTTAGACTTTTTTGTTCGCTATGCCAATCTGGGCAAGGTTAAAACATCAGGCAGTATCGTTTTATCCCAGGTTGAATGGCTGGGGGATGGTGCCGGCCTTGAATACGAAGCACCTTATGACAGTGTTTTCCACTATACAAATTGGTACGAAAGCGGCCGATTGGGAATGGTTGACTTAGGTATTCGGTTAAGGTTACAGTTCTAACATATTTGTCGGGCCGATGTCCGGCATTATGCGTTGTTCATACGTGCATGGGGGGATTATGAAACGCAATAATTCAAAGTTTTATTATACGTTGATTGCAACACTGTGTGTTGTTCCGTCTGTATCATATTCTGCGGTTCGTGTTACCAATATTTCGCGAAATAATAAATCTGCAGGTTATCAGCAGGTGAATGCGGCGCGCTATCCAGATACATCTGCTGTTCAGTCTGTATCATCTGGGGTGTCGGCGGCCGCCGCCACACCAAATGGTGTTGTTTCTACGACGCCTGTTGTGCCAAATGTTTCAAATACCCCGGCAGATTTGACGTCAATGGAACGTTGCGAATCAATATATCCAAATGGTGAATTTGCATGGGCATATCCGACGGCAGGACGTGGTATTGGTGGGGCACCAACATGTACTGCGGTGGTAAAATTGTTGGCATTGGGTGCGGCTGATAATGGCGGCGATGTAGTTGTGGCAACTGTCAATTTGGCGGCTGGGGATTCTATGCGCTGTAACATAGAAGATTTTCCAGAATCAACCCATTCAAATATCAACCTTGAAATTTCTGTTCCTGCGGATAACGAACCTACAATGGACGATGTTATCAAGACCATGAACCAAGAACAAAAACAAAACGCGGCAATAAAGATTGTCAGTACTGCTGTTGTTGGTGCACTGGGGGGGAATATTGCGGGTGACAATGCCCCAGGTTCTGATTCAATGTTGGGTGGTGGCAAGGACAAGATTCAAAGTACTGTTATCGGGGCGCTGGGTGGCGCGGCATTGGGCGTTGGAAATGTTTATGGTGGCAAGGTTGCCGGTGATATGATTTTGTCTGCGGGCGTAAATGCGGCAGCAGGCAGTGTTGTTGGAAACATTGCAGCATCAGGTAATTCTGTATTACGTATCGAAAATTGCGCAACCGCAGATGGCACAGAAACTACATGTTTATGGGGAAAGTATGAAAAAACAGAACCATTGACGGATAAAAAAACATACGTGAATAAAACAAAATCCAGTTTTATGGTATGTGATAAAGACAGTAAAAATTGTGAATCTGCCAATTTAACAAATGTAAAAATTGCAAATTATAACCCTACAACAAAAAATGGTAAAACAATCACACCAACGTTTGAAGATATGGTGCGTGAAAGTTTTGGGGGATATGATGGCACCGTATATACTTTGAAAGACAGCATAATGAGCGCGGGCAGCCAAAACGACGAAGAGTTATGGATACCTATAGATTCGGCCAGCAAAGTAATAGAATCTACGCCCGCATTGATTGTCGAAGTCCATGACAAATCATTTGGTTGGAAAACATCAGACTGGGGCGAATTAAAGAAACAGTTAGGTTCTTCCCGTCCTGTTTATCGTCGCACAGGTAATGGGGTTGTTGGATCTGTGATTGAAGGCGCCACGATAGATGATTTTAAACCGCTGGATTTGTCGGCGTCTGATGGTGATATGATTGATTTAGATAGCAAGGCCAGATTAAAAGGCACATTGACCGGTGCCGGTGTCGGTGGTGCGATGGGTGCGTTTACCGCATACCAAGGCGCCCAAAGCGAAATCGAGCAACGTTGGGTTGCCGCAGTTCGCGAATACAAAGATTCACTACAAAAGGTTGTGTGTATGACAGGTAATCGTTTCTTGTCACAGTATAATGATACAGTTGCGATTCCACCAATGCCAGAACCTGTGGTATCCGAATAATAATCCCCAAATTTGGGGATTATTTTTTATGGTGGATGCGCGGGATTGTATATTCCCATATGCGCTTGCGCTATATGGGCCACCTTTCGATATATATATATGCTTCAAACATTGTTTGCACTTGTTTTCACCAACTGACGCCCCGAACCCTGGGGGTTCTCATCCGACCATCGCAACATAAAAACAAAACGTCCAAAATGGACGTTTATTTTTTATGGCGGATTTGTAATAAATGACGGTATTAGATATCTGTTGTGTATGGATTGTATACAAATATATTGCCCAAATAAAGTTTTTTTATAATAATCAAATGAACTAAAGGTGCTTTCATGATAAAATATTTTTCAAAAGATTTACGCTCTGCAAGATTAGTGTTAAAACATTTAGAACCTAATATACAAAATGCAAAAATCATATTTGCTGCGTTAAAAAATGAAAATCCACAAGATTACAAATATGAACCTTTGATGAAAACTCCAAAAATACTGCCAACATCTGTCTCTGATACCTTGAAAATGATGCAATATCATGCAGAAAGCGAAAAAAACGATGCATGTATATTTTATATATTTCATAATAGTCAGTTCATCGGCGTCCGAAAAATATCTTTTTATAAAGAGAACCTATCATTAAAATTAAACACCGTATGGTTGCTATCAAATGCTCGTGGTCATGGTTTTGCCGCAGAATCATACCGCGCTATAGAAGAAATCGCATTTAATAAACTAAAGGTTAATAAAATCATGCGTGTAAATATTGTAGAAAATAAAGATTCTGCAAAGCTGGCTGAACAAACTGGTTTTATTTTAGATGGCGTTTCTAGACAGGCAGTTTATATGAACAAAAAATTTTATGATTTAATGACATGGTCAAAACTATATTCAGATTATTTGAAAGAACACAAAAACTACCAAAAACGGGCATAACATTTTTTGGCAAGTTATATAGTTGCAGTGGTGTTGGGCGGATTTTGCGCGGACGGTGATATACACAGGTAATGTCGCCCACAAAAACCGCCGGAAACTGGGCGAAAAAGAACATCCCGTGGGATTGCTACGGGATGTTCAATATTACTGGCGGATGGTGAGGGATTCGAACCCCCGGTGGAGTTGCCCCCACAACGGTTTTCAAGACCGCCGCATTCGACCGCTCTGCCAACCATCCGAAACTGTCAACCAGGATATTTTACATTATTTTTTACGAAACGCAAATACAAAAATACCTAAACCTGCAAAAAACATTATCGATGACAATAATTGTCCCATGGTCAGCCCCCACGATGTCAAAAATCCAATCTGGGCATCTGGTGCACGAAACAATTCACAAAACATACGAAACAGTGCATACAGCATTCCCATAATTCCACCCAACGCACCCGGGTGCCGACGCAGATTTGTGTATTTATACAAACAATACATTATGATAAACAGCAATATTCCTTCGGTGGTGGCTTCGTATAATGGACTGGGGTGGCGCGGAATTGGCGTGCCCCCATTAAACACGACGGCCCACGGCACGTCTGTGGCGCGTCCCATTACTTCGCGATTGATAAAATTCGCAATTCGCCCAAAGAACAATCCGATTGGCGCAACAACCGACATAATGTCCAAGACAGACCATGGATTAAATTTTTGTCGCTTTGCAAACCAGAATACGGCGCAAATCACCCCCAGCAATCCGCCATGAAAACTCATACCACCGTGCCACAGGGCCAATATTTCCAATGGATGCGAAATAAAGTACCCAAAATCATAGAACAACACATATCCTAATCGACCGCCGATTATAACACCCAACACAACCGCCGTCAGTAAATCTTCCAACTGGGGCTGTGATATTTTGATTTGTGATGTTGGTTGCGATACCAGTTTACGAAACATCCAGTACCCAATGACAAACGCCGCCACGTATGCCAATGCATACCAGCGGACGTCCAAACCAAATACAGAAAATGCGACCGGTGAAATTGGATTGATTACTATTGCCATATTCCCCATTCCCCCCAACAATACGGTTTAACGAATTCGGGCAAACATATCTTCTAAACGCTTGATACTGACGCCCAGACGTTCTTTGTATGCGCGTTCTTCCGACGTCAAACTAGGCTTTGCATCCAATACAGCCATACGTGCACGTTTTTCGTCTAATTTATTACGTAAACCGTCCAAACCATTTTGACGTTCGTTACGACCGTGCAATATCATATCCTGGATTTGCAGTTCTTGTGATCTTGGATTGTTGTATCGTTCTGAAAATGAAGACAGGTTTACGCGTCCACCATTGATAAGTTGCATAATTATTTTCCTTTGTTTAACAATTGTTTTTGCGCATAAATTGTGCATTCGCATGCATTTTTTACAGCCTGGCGATATGCGATTTTCTTGGTGTAGAAATCAATCAAGCTTTCATCATTTGATTTTTTGTACTTTTGTAATTGTTTATCGTCCCTGGCGATATTTTTACTTATTTCGCTGACTCTATTTTCCAAGAAAGCAATCAATGCCTGTTTTGTAGCCATAATATTTGATGGCGATGTTGTTTCAATATAAAATCCCATTTTTTATCCTTTTGGTCTTGAAATAGTATGCATATTGTATTATATATTTTTCGAATGACAAGGAGAAAAGCACATGTCGACAAAAAATTTTTCAGTCAAACAAAAAGATAAAAAATCCCAGATTTCTGGGGAAGGTATGTATTTTAAACGAATTTTTGCCCTGATGTTTGGCGCTGTTGGATTGACTGCGGTGGCGTCATACCTGACAATTTGGGGTGGTGGATTACGGTATTTATTTAACCCATATTCAGGTGGCATGTCGGGCCTGTATTACATATTATTGTTTGGTGGATTAGTGTTGTCCATATGGGCCCAGGTTCGTGTGTTTAGTATGAAACCGACCCGCGCAATGTTGATATTGGCCATATACGCGGCACTGATTGGTATTACCATGACACCACTGATTGCGGTTGCACTGGCGGTGAATCCCGGGTCTATATTGATGGCATTTATTGTTGCGGCATTGATGTTTGCATGTATGGCAATGTTCGGATACCAGACGATAAAAAATTTATCTATGATGGGAACTTTTCTGTATATGGGTATGATTGGATTGCTGATAATTGGTGTATTATCTTTTATATGGCCGGGTATTATGGGCGGAACATTTGGAACGATAGTATGCTTTATTGGCGTGTTGGTATTCGCGCTGTTTACCGCATACGATATGCAGAATTTAAAGCGTGCGTATGCTGTTATCGGCGATGATACACAAAAAAATCAGTTGGCAGTGTTGGGGGCATTGCATTTATATATATCATTTATTGCAATGTTCCAATATTTGTTAAGTTTGTTTAATCGCGATTAAAAATCCCAAGGAGTAAAAAAATGACATATAAAATTGATCCAAATAAATGTATTGGATGTCACACATGTATGGGTATGTGCCCAGTAATGGCGATATCGATGGCATCTGATGGCAAATGCGTTATCGATCCATCAAAGTGCATTTCATGTGGCACATGTGCATCAATATGTCCTGTTGGTGCGATTGCCCCGGATGCAAAATAAAAATCCCGCCGTTTGGCGGTTTTTTTTCACAGGTAATAAAATTTTATCTTTGTATCTGCCTGTTGCATATTACTTGCACACGGCGACAAATGGTGGGCGGGATTTTGATGAGTCTATTTCATGTTCACCACAATCCAAACAATTAAACTTTCTGTTTTGTGAATGTGATTTATCTATTGGAACCGCGATATCTGTCAAATCTGTGACATTGGATATGTATGTGTAATTTGGAAATCCAAAATAAAACGCGCGCGTTGGGCCACTGCATTCACTGATTACACCGGGATAACACTTTGGGTCGGTCAGCTTTGTTGCGTCCGGAACACAATAAGAAACGCATGTTTCTGAATCCGTAATCATTCGTTCACAATCGGTACATGATGTTTGTGTGACACGCAATGTAGTTCCCAATGCCCCATAAACCATACCGCCAACAATATGGGAACATTTTTTTGTTGTTTTATCTTTGGTCGGGTCAACAACACATTCCCATTCCAATGTATTATAGTTCAAACGTGCAATCATATCGTTTGGGCATTGTTTTTCTGGGAATGGACTGATACATTCCCAAACATTGTCCACCATAACAGCGGTTTGGGTATCTGCGCACAGTGGCTTTCGTGATTCATCCGGGACACATTCATACAAATCAGAATCCCAAATCATATCACCACCACAGTCCGTCTTAACGTTATATGGAATGCATTGCCACCGCCCGAATCGATATGTCTTGGCGGTTCCCACCGGACACTGCACATCTGCCACAGGCGCAGTGGCAAATTGTTTACCGACATCTGGGATTTCATATTGCGTAAAGTATACCAATTGCCCATCTGTAATAGACATATCTTTTATTATCGCATCTGGGACAATTCGTTTTGAAGAGGTTCCGCCCGACATAATTTTACCATCTTGAATCAATCCGAACGTTCCAGATTCTGAATAATACGTTTCCAGTATTTCCATCATCGCATTATAATTTTCCATATCCATTGGTGCAGATGCGGTTACAATGTAACTGTATGCGGGCTTTTTCCCGTTGGCGATGTCGCAACTGGTGACTTTAAAACGTGTATCCAGACATACAAATTTACTAACCAGACCATTTTGTTCAATACATACATCAATAAATTCTGTACCATTGATTTGTGCATTATGTAATGCCGTCGCACATTGTGCAATGGTGCGCAAATCAGACTGGGTAACGGCGTATTCTGTATCATGTTGGGCGACGCGTTGACTGGGGCTGTCCATCATATAGAATCCCGCCATAAACAACGCAACCAATATCATTATAAAAATATTCATCATTCCCCCTTGCGATTTATAAAAAGTCTAGGTAATATAGAGATAAATTGCAACAGGAAATCGGATATTGTAATGAAAAAAATTTTTTTGATATTTTTATTGTTGATAACATCGGCCTGTGGATTTAAGCCAATGTTCACTGGCCAGGATATGGACATCTATGTCCCACCAATCAGTGGTATCAACGGTATAGATTTGCGTAATGCACTGTGGGCAGAATTCGGCGGTCAGCATGAACCAGGGGCAACGTATACGTTGACTGTTACACTGCGTCCCCCCCAGACCCAATACAAAGCAATTGATAGAACTGGCGCCGCCACATGGCAAGAAATATCAATGACCGCAAATTATGTGCTGTCGCGTGGCAACCAGGTTATTGCCAATGGCACAGAAAAAACTGCCGAATCGTATACTTTGGTTGGTTATTTGGTTGCGTCCAATGCGTCTTATAATAATGCTGTGCAAAATGCTGTGCGTGTTTTGGCAGATAAAATCAGTGCGCGTGTTATTGCAGAAACACATCGTGATTCAACAACGGATATAAAATCTAAAAAATAATGAAATGGAAAGACGCAGATTTTAAGTCAGGTATCAGCAACATTCGTGCCGTTCTAATTTATGGGCCCGATGCCGGTCAGGTTGATGAATATTGTGACCGCGCCATTGAAATATTGCAGATTGAAAAAGATAACTTGTTCGCGTTGGATTCAAATGAAATTTCTGAAAAGCAAGATGCCTTGTTCGCCGAAAGTTGCAGTCCATCAATGTTCGGTGGTAATAAAATGGTATTGATATCCAATGCTGGCGATGCATGTGCCAAGCAAGTTACAGATTTGGTAAATCATCCGGGGCTTTGCGCCACAGTTATTGTTGCAGGTAATGATTTGCGTGCCGGTGGTGGTCTGCGTAGTTTATTCGAAGGTGCAGATAACCTGGCGGCGTTGCCGTGCTATACAGACGATGCGCGCACGTTGGCGACACTTATCCGTAACGAATTATCTGCATCTGCGGGAATTCAACAGATAACCCCCGATGCCATGGCGTATATGACAACACACCTTGGTGGCGATCGTGGGATTACACGTGGATTTTTGGCGAAAATTGCATTGTATGTTGATGACAAACGTATTGTTGAACTGTCTGATGTTGAAAAATGCTTGCCAGATACGGGCGCGGCAGATACCGATGATTTTTTATATTCTTTAACGGCCGGACATATTCAACAGACTATGATGGCACTGGACAGATTGTTGTATGATAACAAAGAACCGAATATGTTGATACGTATGCTGGATACGCATTTCAAAAAATTACAAACTGCGGTTGTTGATGGCCAGTTGCCACGCCTGTTTTGGAAGGTCGAAGATAAATTTAAACAGGCCATGCGCATATGGCCAGAATCAGAGATAACGGCTGTGTTGATGCGTCTGAATGAATTAGAACGTCAGTTGCGTACAACAGGTATGCCGGGGGAAATCTTGTTGCGCGATTTCGCACTAAAATTGGCGGTTCGTGCTGCAAAATTAGCGATTAAACGAAGGAATTAAAATGTTGGCATCTGTTTATGCACCCAAAGATTTTAAACGCCTGCGTGCGGCAGGCGACATTGTTGCACGTTGTTTTGATTTCATTTCACCGTATATCAAGGCCGGTATTTCAACAGGCGAAATTGATCGTATGGTTGCACAATTTTTAAAAGAAAATGGTGCGCGTTCATCTGATTTGGGTTATCATGGATATCCAAAGCATATATGCACATCTGTAAATGATGTTATTGTGCACGGCATCCCCAGTGACGATGTTATTTTAAAAGATGGCGATATCGTAAATGTTGATTTAACGGCTGAATACAAGGGATTTCATGGTGATGCGTCGCGCATGTACATGATTGGTAATGTTACCCCCCAGGCACGAAAATTGGTCCAGGTATGTCAAGATGCATTAAATGCGGCAATTGCGGTATGTGCGCCGGGTGTTCCGTTATCTGAAATTGGCAAGACGATTGAATCCGTGGTTTTGCCACATGGATTTTCAATATCCCATGAATTTGTTGGTCACGGCATTGGCAAGGTTATGCATGATGAACCACAAATATACCATTTTTATGATAAAATGTGGGATAAGGTAAAAATGGTTCCTGGGTTGGTGTTTACGATTGAACCAATGATAAACACCGGGGCGGCAGAATCGAAAATTGATGCAGACGGTTGGACGGCACGCACAATTGATGGGGGACTGTCTGCCCAGTGGGAACACACTATTGGAATTACCGAAGACGGGGCGATTATTTTTACGGAAAAAATGATATAAGATTATGTCAAATACTGATTCAATGTTTCGCGCGGGTCATCGCGAACGTTTAAAGCAGAAACTGGCGGATGACAAACTAACAAGTTGTGAAAAACTTGAATTGTTGTTGACATACGCGATTCCGCGTCGTGATGTAAAACCAATTGCGTATGCATTATTAAATCGTTTTGGCAGTGTTCATCGTGTTCTGCATGCATCAATGGCAGAACTGGAATTGGTCCCAGGTGTTGGACATTGCACGGCCTTGTTGATACATTTGGTTCATGAAATGATAAATCTTTCTTTTTTAGAACGTCTGAAAGATGGCAATGTCTTGCAACAAGAACACGTTATCGAAGGATACTGCAGAAATGCACTGATTGGCAAAGACGTCGAAGAAATGCATGTTCTGTATTTGAATCATGATTATCGTTTGATTGTCGATGAATTGCATAACCGTGGCACGATAAATGAAGCCAATGCATATCCACGTGAAATTGCGAAACGCGCAACTGTGGTAAATGCCAAGGCAGTAATCTTGATGCATAATCATCCGATGTCTAATAATTCATTTTCGGATACCGATGTTGAATTTACACAGAATGTAAAACAAGAACTGGAAAATATGGGCGTCCAATTTGTCGATCATTATGTTGTTGCAGCAAATGGTGTTGTTCATTCAATGCAAAACGAATGTTTGTTACGTCAATCATCATTTGTGATTGAATAATTCGGTTACATCGCACACTGTGCGTAATGTTTCTGATTTTTTCAGAACCAATCTATCGTTTTTTATTTCATAAAGGGTGCGTGTTGCCATACTGGGGGTGTTCCAAGAATCAACCCATGGACGTGATATTTTGATGATTTGAAAATCAGGGTGAAATACGAATTGTATTTTTTGTAATGCGCAATCTGCACCATTGACTGTTCTGAAATCAGACGGTGTTATATCAACATATTGGCCATTTTGGACGATTTGAATATTGTATTCATCCCATGCATGCCCTGTCCCATTTTCATAATGTGTCCGAATAATCTTGTCGGTAAAGTTGTCTTGATTTACGTCTGTATAAAATATTTCCTGTTCGGATATGCCATTACCCGTTTCATCCAACGTGCCGTGCGCCACCTGGTGTGGGTTGTGCAAACCATCTGAAAACATGTCCCCAGATGTATGTTGTGACACACTGGGGGTTTGTGTGCCACGTGCCGTTTCTATATTGGATGGATTACGGGTGGGAACCAGTGTATAAATCATAACACCGACAATAATCAGTATCAAAACTATACCCCATGTCAAAGATATTCCGCCACGTTTATTTTCCATTGTTTAAATCCTTTGTATTTGTCCCGGCGTCCAGCCTTCGATTGTCCGTATGGCACGTGCGACCTGGCTTAATTCTGTCGCACTTAGCCCTGCCATAGGTTTATCAATGGACAACCCCGTCAGTTTTTCCAGCCTGCTATGATATGCCGCTGTATCATTTTCAAACGGTGGCGCATATCGCGAAATTGCATCCCTGATTGTCAGTTTATTATAACTGTCGGTGCGCAATAAAGCCTCGATTGCGTACATACCGGTCGCTTCGTCTGGGAATACAGCGAATCCGCCGGCCTGACCAATTGCGCCAACACGACGTGAAAATTCAGAATATCTGATATTGCCTGGATTCGAATTACGCCATGCGCGTGTTCCGCCTGTTTTTTTTATACGTTGCCCGTCTGGCAAACTATAAATGACATCACGACCGTCCGCCGTGGCAGACACAGGCACATCTGCAATATTTATTGGTGTTTCATAAACATCCCCTGAATCTGCCAATTGTGTGTCGTCGTTGACCCCCGGCGTGGAATAAGACGCATCTGTCGCACCAGAATCATAAATATTGATATTTTCAAAGATGTCAAATTCACTAAAATCTGATAATTTTTCTTGGCGTAATTTAATCAATTCATTTATTTCTGATACAGGAATATTGATTATATCGCACCCACGTGCAAACAAATCGCCACCATATATAAAATTGACCAATGTCGGCACCAGTGTCATACCGAGAAATAAAAACGTTAAATTGCGCAGATTGGTAAATAAATTATCATATTTTGCACCACGTATCAGTGATATTGCCCACCCCGTCAGCAGAAATGCCGTTATCGCCGCCATTGCCACCCATGCATAATCCAGAAACGTTTCAAAACTGCGTATAACACACGACGGATCTTCCATATAGACAAATTCGGAATCCATACTGACACGATGAAATCCCGAATTGTTTAGTAATCTAAGAATCGTTTCTGTATTCATAAATCGTCATTATGACCCTTGCTTGCGTGCCTGTGTAAAGAACTCAGGAATCGAAAAATCGTCATCATTTGCGGCAACGCCGGCCCATCCAAACAAATCGCCCATCAAACTGGAATCATCACGTTTTGCCTTTTTAAATGGCAATATGTTTTTCAGTTTGCCAATTTTTCCGTGTGATTCTGCCTTTGGTGATGCCACGATTTTATCTTGATTTTCTGCAAATTCAGACGCCAATTGTGCCAATGTTGCATCAGTATCTGATTCTGCAAAGTTTTCATCTGTGTTCCATTCATCATTCATATCGGGTTGTTGTGCATGTGTCGCGATATCTTCACGCAGTGGCGTCATACTTTCCAATAATTGTTCCAGTGTTTTTTCAACGGGGGCAACAGGCGCATCATCTTCAATCATATCGCCAATAGTAATTTTTTCGACATCTTTATCATCGTCGGCCACCGGTGCGACCAGTTCTGTATCTATTTTAATATCTGAAATAACAACTGTTTCTGTTGGTTGTTCTGCCGATGTATCAACAGTGGGTGTTGTTTCAATTTCTGCTGTGGGAATCGTATTTTCTGGGTCTGTTATTTCTGGGACATCGTCAGATTTCTTTGATGCCAACACAGATAAAATAGGAATAACTGTATCTGAATTTATTTCCGTTGTTTCTTTGTCGACGACATCTGCAACGTCCACATGTTCTGATGGGATTGTCGTATCCTGTATAATTTCTGTATTATCATATATTATGGATTCTGGTTCTGGGGATTCTTTGGGTAAATCTGGGGTGATTTCGGTTGGCTGTTGGATATCACATACTGTTTGTTCTGTATCTGTTGTTGTGATGTTTTCTGACAATGCGCTGTCGCAATCCACAGGCACGCCAAACAACACGGTTTGTTCGTCCAACCCCAGTACATTGCGCACTTCATCAAACGCCGCACGAATTTGTTTAATTTCAAATGTTTCGCCACCAGAAATATAAATGATTTTAGTTTTCATATAAATGTCTCCCCACAAAATACTAAATACATTATATCACATTTTAAGGTTGAACGCATATAAAAAATATCTTAAAGTGCAATTATGCCAGATATAAAACAACAAATTTTTCAAGAACTGTCTAATTTAGAAGATGCGGCGGCTAAATTGCGCGGCACGGCCATACATGCCGGCAAACAAACGGACTTAGAGGTTGCAATACTGACGGAACAGGTTCGTTCACTGCGCGACAAAAATGAACGCGCATGTCAGATGATTGACAGGTCTTTGTCTATACTAAACAAATTAAAGAAAAGTTGATGGGATGAGTGTTGTTTCAATACCAATTGTGAATAAAAATTATCCGATGGGATGTGAAGACGGCCAAGAATCACGTCTGATTGAATTGGGACGTATGGTTGATGCGCGCGCACGTGAAATATTGGATAAAATTGGCCCTTTGCCCGAAAGTGCATTGTTGGCGACATTGTGCATTGTCCTTGCGGACGAGGTTCATAACCGCCCTACCCCCGTGGCAACCGATGCAGATTTAAAAGAAATACTGGCGCGCATTCGTGAAATCCGCCACAAAATTACACAATAACGAATCGAAAAACAAAAAAAATCCCCACGTTGGGGACTTTTTTATTTGTAGTAACAATTACCCACTACTTCGTAATAACCGCTGGCGTTTGACAGTGCGGTGCCATCTGGGACATAACAACTGGTGATTGATGATGCCCCGCCAGAGATTGTCACAGTACCACACTGACCAACTCTGCAATATACACCGTCACCACTATACTGTTCAACATATAATGGTTCGCTGGACGTGGAATATATCAACCCATCGGGTGTTTCAATGGATGGGCATCTGGTGCACGTGGTGCCGTTGCCATAATATCCGTATCCACATCTGGACACTGTTGAGTATACAGATGCGCATTCCCCAGTGGCAACAAGACACGCCCTATACTGCACAGAATATGAATTTACGTCTGTGGAATCATCATCGGTAACAACGTCGCTGGTCGTAACTTCAATTGCGCCACAATCGCTGGGTTTTGCGCATGTAACGGTCGGCAGAACAGGCAGAACGCCCCCAGAATATACACATTTACATACCTCGTTTGCACATCCTGCAACGGTGCTGCATTGTAATTCTTGGTTTGCCCCGCAGAATGACATACTTATACACTGGTTATCATATGTTACGGCAGATGATGCGCCTGTAATCATCATTGTTGTCAACCCCGCCAAAATCCCGATTTTTTTCATTCCTTTATCCCCTGTATTCCATTTAATTTTAATAAATTATATGGCATTTGGTATAAAAACACAAATGTTTATTTTTCAAATACACTGAATATTTCCCAATGATTACTGCCGACGAATTGATCAACTGGAATCAATTTTATTATTTTGTATCCGCCGCTTTCCAATATTTTTGCATCGCGCATAAATGTATTCGGATTACACGAAACATAAATAATGCGTTTAACATTGCTGTGAATTATTTCGCGACACTGTTCCATTGCACCGGCGCGTGGCGGATCCATTACGATACATTCGTATTGATTCAGCATTCCAACCGTCAATGGCTTTTTGAACAAATCGCGTTTGGCACCTGTGCCGACAATATCAAACCCATCTGCATTCAACGCAAATGTAAAATTTCCCAACCCACAGAACAAATCTGCCACACGTTTAAAACCGTGTGCATTGGCTGTCACCAGTTCACGTAACGCGTTTGCACCACATACAGTTGGCTGTAAAAATGCCCCAGACGGATATTCAATGACGTGTTCACCAAATGTAACAATTGGTTGTGCGCTTTGTTTTATAATTTTACCGTTCCATGTGATACGAATGACGGGCAGGTTTATCGCTGCGCTACGAAATTCGGGTGTGAAATACGGGACGTTTGATGTAATTGCGATATCAATACCATTATCGCACGCCGTTATCAAACATGCACCCGCACATTCCCACGGTAATTGTGCCACAATTGGTAAAATACTATTTATTTCGTGTGCCAATCCTGGACAATTATCAATCGAAATAATGTCTTTGGTTTGTTTTACAAAGAAACCAAATTTACCGGGCGCAAATGCAAAATCTGCCCGTCGCCGATTGCCCGCCGCCACCCATATCGGTGCATCTGTTATGGGCATATTCTTTAATTCAGTGATTTTTTGTGTGCGATAATCATCGGCACTAAAATCATATTTGCACCCACCGCATATGCCAAAGAACGGACATTTATTGGTCATGTTTTTTTCAGAAACTGATACGCGCACCTGCGCGGAATTGATGCCCAGATGGATTAAAATCGTTTAAACCGTTGATGTCTGGATTGTTCATATAGATATACCGGTATCCAAAGTCCAATGCAAATATCGGATTAAATTCAATACCTATGCCGGCCATCGCAGCAAATGTTGGGACGATTTTGTGTTCTAGGGAGACACCTGTATCTGTATCCATCCACGTTGCACCAACCCCAATTCCAACATATGGAACAATCATTTGGTTATACAGTATGTTGTAGATACCGTCGATACGTGCGTCAATAATTGCATTTATCATTGCAGAATCTGATTGAATTGAAAACTGATTCCAACGTGCATCTGTGTGTATATAGTTTGCCTCTATACGCCACACATCAGAAATACGCAGTCCCAAAAACGCATCAAATCCAGATGTATTCTTGCCACTGATGCTGATGCCGTTATCATCGGTATAATTTTGCCACATAGAAAAATCATATGCCCCGCCGATATAGAAACGATGTTCCGGCCCAGATAAACTGTCGCTGTCCGCCGACGAGCTTACATGTTGCGCCCTGTATGGGATTGCAGCATTTGCCATCATTGGCAAACAACATAACGCAGTTATCAGAATTTTTGCTTTCATTTATTTCCCCCGTATCTGATGTTTTAGAAATTTGCACGCACAGACGCAACGATATTGCTGATATTATCAACGCCACCGTTATCGGCATCCCATCCAAATCCGTTGCCAATCATCATTTGATATTGGTATGCGACATCAATGCCGATTAAATCGTTCAACATAACATTGAATCCAATCGTTGCACGTGGCGCCGCAATCACCATTCCATCGGCACCATTTGGCCCCTGGAATTCATATGCACCAAATGCCGCACCAACACCGATAAATGGAACGAATGTGCGACGGAATGTTACGTCCCCAGATTGCACATACCGGCGCGCCAAATCAAAATATAATGTTCCACCAACCGTGTGATATGTTGCCTGTAATTTATCCAAGTCAGAAAATTTGAACACCGAATATTGCAAATCTGTTTCTGCACGCACGTATGACGACAAATTCCACCCCAGACCGATTTGTGTAGTATAACTGCCCGAGCTTTCAAATTCTGTACCATTGTATATGGCCTGGTCTGTGGCGAACCCCAGATTCAATCCGCCCCCAAAACGCAGATACATTGATGTCGGGACAAACAATTTTGTATCATTATCGACATTGCCGACAATCCGATAAACTTCTGCCCCCAGTTCCCCAGGCGCCACCGTTGGTACGTCTTCGAATGTTTCTTGGGCGCTGATTAAATCCAACCCACGGACGACTTCAGACCGAAATTTACCATTGTCATATTTTGCATGCGCACAGGTTGTGGCACACAATGCCGTCAAAAATCCAATATAAGATATTTTTTTCATATTCATATGCCTATGTATTGTTGATTATAATTTTATCATAAATTGCGACTTGATTCCAGTGCGATTTATTCGTAACATACATGTATGCATAATAAAGATACAGATAATAAAATTGCTTTGGTTGCCGGCGCACTGGATTTGCCGTTTTTCACCCGTGATGCGTTACGTCGTGCGGGATGGGATGTGTTTGTTATTGGATTAAAAAACTTTGTAAATCCGGAATTGAACCCCGATATGATTGTTCGCTTGGGCGGTGGCGGACGTGCAGTTCGTGAATGCAGACGTCGCGGGATACGTCGGGTGGTTTTTGTTGGGGCGCTGGGGCATCCGAATTTATCTGATTTGCGTCCAGATTTATGGTCACTTATGACATTACTAAAAATAATAAAACATCAACGGGGGTATGATTCTATGGCGGTTGCATTGAACAAGGTTCTGGAAAAACAAGGTTTTGAAATCTTGGCGGCCCAAGATTTGGCGCCAGAATTGGCATTTGAAACAGCGGGTGTTCAAACACGCGAATGGCCCACAAAAAAAGATATGCAAAATATCGAACGCGCGATTGAGGTATCACATACAATTGGCGCCGCAGATATCGGTGCATCGGTGGTTGTTGATAAACAGGTTATTGCGGTAGAGGCTGCCGAAGGTACTGCAAAAATGTTGGAACGCGTTGTTGATATGCGAAAAAAGAAAAAGAAATCCAGTGGTATTTTTGCCAAAATGACCAAACCAGGCCAGGATTTACGCATTGATATACCTGCAATTGGAGTCGATACGGTGAACGCAGTGTCATCGGCACACTTGCGCGGTATTGTGGTGAATACAAAGACGTGCTTTGTTGTGGATAAACCTGCAGTTATTAAACGCGCCAACGAATTAGGGTTATTTATATTGGCAGTGGATGAAAAATAAAAAAACCGCATTATTTGCGGTTTTTTAATATACAGGATACGATCTGGGGAATGTATCGTTTGGACGCGCCAAATCTGATTTAACGCCGCATCCCGTCAATGCGAACACAGAAACAATCATAAAGCCAAATATAATCTTTCTCATGTATTGATTATACGCAACTTGCATTACAAAAGTCAAATTTTTAATTTAAGATTTGTATCATATACAAATTATGCTATAATCCACTCGTTACGATATCGAGAGAGAGAAAATGCTGTTCAGAAAAACAAAATTGACCCGTGATATTAAATTGTTGTTATTGTTTTCTGCGATGCGTAATGTCACAGACTTGTTTTTGGGGACGTTTTTGATATCGTTTATAATGCACATTTCCCCCAGTCAAATTGTATCTGTTGGCATGTATCGTTTGTTTGAGTATGTTGCGCTGACCGCAGGATTCTTCTTATTTGCTAATCTATGTAAACACCATAATAAAACTTTTGTATTCGCATTAAACGAGATTCCAAAAATTGCGTTATTGATCGCATTGGTATTGTTGGGTGATAATGCAGTTGAATATATTATACCACTGGGGTTGTTATATGGTATTGGCGAAGCGATGTACCACCTGCCGATGTCAACGATGGTTTCTGAAAAAACGAATGATGCAAGTTTGAAATTATACATGGGAACCAAGACCGCCATAAATTATACTGTGCGTTTGGTGGTGCCTGTGGTGTTGGGATTCTTTATTGACACAGGGTCTTTTGCACAGGTTGCAAATATCTTATTGGTTCTTTCTGTTATTGAATTGGCGTTATGTTGTTTTTTATCACCGTCACGTCATCGCAGCAAAAAGCCTGTTGATATTATCGGATTTATTCGTTGTATGGTGCGTTTCCCAGTCATTCGTCATATGGCCGTAATGGAAGCGTTCCGCGGGTTCAGCGTGGGAATGTTGGCCACAGTAATAACAATGTACACGGTATTTATATTCAAAACAGACTTAAATCTGGGTATTTTAACAACTGTATTTTCACTGTTTTCAATTATATCATCATGGCTGTTGGGGCGTTATGTTCGTATTCATAACTATGCGCATGTTTTAAAAGTATGTTTATTCATGATTATATGCGGAATGACATTGTTTATATATAAAACGAACCCTGTAACATTTTTACTGTATAACTTTATTTATGCGACAGCTGTTGTTTTGCTGGAACAGATATGCACCTTTAATATGTATCGTTTATCAAATTCCAAATGCGTGACATCAAATCATCGTGTTGAATATTTAGTTTTTCGTGAATGCGCATTGTTCATAGGCCGTTGGGTCAGTTGCGTAACATTGCTGTATATTGGTGTGTTTGGTGGATATGCATGGTTGCGATGGTATCTGCTTTTAATTTTATTGGGATTGATTGTATGTGGTATATCTGCGATTAAATTGTTGCATAACACACGCAAATAAAATCATTTGCATTAAAATCATATTTCTGATAAAATGCACCTGTCGGTGGGATTTTTCACCGATGGGGTGTGATAGCCCGTATACAGGCGTTCGTGCACGATTGCATAACGCGCCATTGGCGTGTTTTTTGTGGTTTGTGTTATGTGGACGAAAAATTTTCTCCTGATCTATTCGTGGTCAGGAGGGCTGTGAATATATTGAATAAGCACACAATTCCTGTAATTGCTATCAACCTCCTGGCCACCTTATGTTTATATGGTGGTTTTTGTTTAATTTGGCAAACAAAACAAAGGAAAGGGGGAAGTTTGTTATGAAAAAATTTTTATTTGGCGGCGTATCCATGTTGGCAATCATTGCCACAACAAATGCAAACGCTGCGGGTTATACCTGTGAAAATTTAGTTGAATATACGTCGTGTAATGGTGGTTATACACTGTCTGTGGGGGAATGCGTCGAAATCCCAACATGCAGCGCGGGAACATATGCTAAATACCAATGTCCAAGTGGGTATAATTTACTGTTTGGGGTATGTATAGACGGTAATAACGGATACACGGATGAGCAAATGTTCAGCGATGATTGTGATGGCGCTTACTATGAGTTTGCATGTGGCAATGGCAGTGATTATGCCAAGCCTGTTGAATACACCTGTGCATCATGCCCATCAACAGGATTGGTTGACCCAAGCGATAATCCAATTTTGGCAACAACAAACACAGGCGCAACCAGTGTTGCAGAATGCTATGTAAAGCCGGGTATTGATATCAAGGGTGAATATGGAACATATCATTTTAAATCAAATTGCATATCGGTGAATCCGGGCAGTATAAAGACAGCGGCAGACTGTGAATGGTTGACGGCCGCGACAGGTGAAGATTGGGCATTTGGTGATTATGGCGATGGGTTTACTTTTTGTGAATATTACCCCCGTGGCGAAGACATATCTACTGTTGTTGCGCCAAAAACAGAATCGGAATGTCTGGCAATTAACGATTTAGAATATCACAAAAACTCAACACCAGAAGATACAACCTTTATAAACGGCGTGTGTAGCTGTCAAGGTGGAATGTGGTTTTTTGATTTTGAAGATGGAAAATTACGGTGCGGCGTATAAAAATCCCCCCATCCGGGCCCCGCGCAAATATTTATTTGCGTGGGTGGACATAGGGGGATTTTTTAAATCTTGCGTTGCAAAAACATACGCAGATTATGTTCCCAGAATATGGACGGTCTAATCTTGCGCTGCCATAATACACGCGCAATGTCATGATTCAGGCGCACCCCGTCCATAAAACTCAACTGGTCATAAAATTCACGAACACCATAATTGCTCAGGATTTCTTCACCAGCAATAAAATGAATTGGTTTCATGGCTAATTCAACATAATGTTTTCCACCTAATTTGTATGAACATGTGCATTCCATAGGCAACATTTCATGATTTGTTTTGTAAACTTTGATAACATCACCTGGTTCAAATAATCCCTCGGTGTTCATGCAATGACGTCTATACGTGTGACCAGTTGGCCCAATCACAATAAAATCTTGTTCAAACGGATCCAGACGTGGGTTGCCGGTCAATACTGTGTCATTTCTTGATACGATATATTTTTCCATTATTTAACTCCTTTGTGACTACTCTGCCAATGTTCCAACAGACATTGTGATACGGCGGATACCGCTGCTGATGGATTTTTCTTTGTTGATACGTGCCTTTAATATTTCGCCTGTGTGATAAACGTGTGTTCCGCCACACAATTCGCATGACACATCGCCGGCCGTGATAACCTTTACCGTGTCGCCATATTTTTCACCAAACAATGCCATTGCGCCTTTTTTGACCGCGTCTTCCATTGACATTTCGTCATGTTCGACCGGCATATCCATCGCAATCCATTTGTTTATCAGGTCTTCGACCGCTTGTTTTTCTTCTGCGGTCATCGCGCGCCCAAAGCGAAAGTCAAAACGCACAGAATCAGGGCTGACCTTGGATCCGCGTTGTTCAACGTCTTCATTTAAAATCTGGCGCAGTGCCGCCTGCAGTAAATGTGTCGCGGTGTGTGCGCGTGCCGTCTGTTGACGTACAGATGCATTGATAATTGGGCTTACTACATCGCCAACAGATAATTCAGATGCCAATACGCCTTTGTGTATAACGACATTATCAACACGTGCGGCTTCGGAAATATTCATAACTGTTTCGCCGTTGTGCTTTAATTCACCGCTGTCGCCAACCTGACCGCCCTGGGTGCCATAGAATACTGTTTTATCCAATGCGACTTCGACTTCGTCACCGGCATTTGCAGTCTGCACAAATTCGCCATTACGCAGGATTGACAACACTGTGGATTCCATATCAACCGGCGCATACTTTGCCGTATCGTCTGTGTCTGCCAAATCCGTCTGGGATTCCCAGAATATGCGGGTTCCCTTAGTATTTGCGCGTGAACGTTCTTTTTGTTCGGCCATTGCGCGTTCAAATCCGGCGACATCAACATCGATATTTTTATCACGCAGAATCATCTGGGTTAAGTCCAATGGGAAACCATATGTATCAAACAGTTTAAACGCAACATCGCCTGGTAAAATTGCATTGTTTAACTTTGGCAATTCCCCATCCAGCAATTTCATACCGTTTTGCAACATATCTGCAAATGCGTTTTCTTCATTTTCCAAGATTTCCACAACGCGTTTTTCTTCACGTGCTAATTCTGGATACGCCGCGCCCATTTCCGTAATCAGGGCAGGGTACAGTTTTGACAACAATGCCCCCTTGTGTCCCAAGATTTGACCATGACGCATTGCGCGACGCAAGATACGACGGATAACATATCCGCGGTCTGTATTTGATGGAATAACGCCATCTGCGATTGCAAACCCAACACTGCGCAGGTGGTCTGTGATAACCTTGAAACTGGCGATGTTTTCGGCTGTTTCTGCGACGCCTGTGACATCGCTGACTGCGCGTTTTAAGTTAACGAATAAATCAGTGTCATAATTGTCTGTCACACCCTGCATAATCGACGCAAAACGTTCCAAGCCTGCACCGGTATCAACATTTTGTTTTGGCAGTGGTGTCAGATTACCATTGGCGTCACGATCATATTGCATAAACACGTCGTTCCAAATTTCGACCCAACGTCCACCATCTTCGTCTGCAGAACCCGGCAATCCACCCGGCAAATCATCCCCCATGTCATAATGCATTTCGGTGCATGGACCACATGGGCCTGTTTCACCTGCGGACCACCAATTATCTTTGTCGCCCAAACGAATTGCGTCTTTGCCTGTCACTTTTTTCCATATTGCGGTTGCTTCTTCGTCACTGTGGTGGGTTGTGACAACAATGCGATTTGGATCCAGTCCAAATACATGGGTCAACAATTCCCATGACATTTCAATCGCGCCTTCTTTGAAATAATCACCAAAAGACCAATTGCCCATCATCTCAAAAAAGGTATGATGACGGCCGTCGAAACCTACATCTTCCAGGTCGTTATGTTTACCCCCGGCGCGAATACATTTTTGAACGTCGGCAACACGTGGTGCAAATGCCGGTTCTGTACCCTGTAAAATACCTTTCCATGGAACCATGCCTGCCACTGTAAACAGCAGGGTTGGATCATTCGGTATCAGTGATGCCGAAGGGACAATTGTGTGTCCTTTGGATTCAAAATAATTTAAAAACGCTTTTCTGATATCATCATATTTCATTTTCTTTTTCCTTGTTTATTTTTTCAAGGGGCATTGTATAAACATTATGCCCAGGTTTCAATCAATATATTTATAAAATTGTGATTTTTTTCTGTGATTATTCTTGCCCCGCTGGGGCGGCTGCAACCAATGCGTCGCGAACGACGGCATCATATTTTGCCAATACGTCCATGATATGTTTTTGCACATTTTTTTCTGGGGCCAACGGCATACCATATTTTGTGGTTGCGGTATCGATATCAATCGCCAGATAGTTTGTCTTATCCATGTATATCGGCGATATATTTGCGTTGTCATGACGTGATATTATGTTTAACGCAGACCACATCATCATATCAACCGGTGCACGAAAAGATAAAGATTCATCAATGTTATCTAAATCAGATTGTGCGCTGTTTAAAACGTCACCCATCCGCAACATTGCAGACCCCTTGACCAATGTGCCCGCCAGTCCAACGTGTGGTCGCACTAAATAAATATTTTCATTATCTATGACAAAGTCTGTTGGTTTTTTCATTACGCGCAAGACATCCACCAAACGCGTTCTGATAACCGCCATATTTTGAATAACTGCGAAATGTTTTTCAGAAATTTTTGGCGTGTCCAGATTTAGCAACACGTCATCATCATCAACAAATATAATCCAATCTGATTTTGTGAAATGTTTTCGCACGTAATCCAGTATCGCCAATCGTGCGCGTCGTAATCCCATGTTGTTGGTGTTATTTATTATATGTAATTTGCCATGATAACCCATGCGACGAATTGACCGGCGCGTCACACGCGTATTAGGATTGTCATTGCATATAATCAACATGAATTCTTTTCTGACACGCGCCAACCCAGGCACAGAAATGCCCAAATTTTCGTTGTTATACGTTGTCAACCCAACAACCAAATGCGCTTTTCGTAGAAACATATGAAAATATTAGCATAAAAGATTCTAAAAATGCAATTATTTATGATATAATAACTGTGTGTTATATGGAGTTTTCTGATGAAACCAACAATGATGTACACGTTGATTATTATTGCAGCCATTATTTTAATGTCTGCATTTGGGCTGACCCTGTCGCCAACAGTTCCGTTAAAAGTTCCAGAAAATATGCTGGGGAATGTTCTGTATGTATGCCCGGCGGCTGATTCAATATGGGACGGCATTGCACGTGGCGTAATCCATATGCGCAAACCACTGATTATTGCTTTTTTATTTGCGATTATGTTATTGATGGCGGTGTGGGGATGGGCATTGTACCAGAATTTATTAAAAGACAAATTTAATCGTGATGCGTTTAAAAACCCGTGGTCATATACCAAGATGCTGTTCTGGGCAACGGTGACAATTATTATTTTAATGTATACCCCAAACCACTTTCGTTCTGTGCATTTGAAAAATACTGGTGGCGAATGGGTTTTATGCGAAAATAATACGCCAGGCGCCCGTGCAGTACGCGCAAACATGGTTGAAACGCGATAAAAATTTGTCAACAGCGCGGTTTTTTGCGGATTTAAAATTATTGTCTTGACATAAAGCCCAGAATTCTCTACGATTCGGATAAGCAGTACAGGCAATGGCCTTGGAATAGTAGTGTTTCAGGTTACTGATGGCACTGCGGAACACTTTAAATTTCTATGAAAGGAGAAACATTATGAATAAACAGCAATTAATTGAAGCAATCGCAAACGAAGTTGATGTAACAAAAGCAACAGCTGCTGCATGCTTAGACGCATTCATCAACACAGTTACAAAAGTTCTGAAAAAGAAGGGCGAAGTTCGCTTGGTTGGTTTCGGCACATTCACATCTGCAAAACGCAAAGCAACAACAGGCCGCAACCCACAGACAGGTGCAGCAATCAAAATCCCTGCATCTACTCAGCCTAAGTTCAAACCAGGTAAAGCATTGAAAGAAGCTTTGAACTAAATCGCAAGATTGCAAAAATAAAAATTCCCCCGATTGGGGGATTCTTTTTGAGATATAAGACATGTGACATGAATAGTTATATAAATAAAAGTTTAGCGTTTTATCTGCGTATCTTTTTCTTATACGCCAAAACATAGGGCGCAAATTTATCTGCATGCATATCACCCAACCACACACGTGGTATCAAAATACTGTTACCCATACCAGCCGCCAATTTATCAACACTTTCGCCGTTTTTAGCATTTATCAATTCGTGCAATGTAACCGACACGGAATCCATCGTGCGTGGCAAAATAAATGTTATCTTATCACCCACCCGGGTTTCATTACGCAATTCAAACGTAATATTTATATCATCAACCGCCGTAATCACGCCCGCCGCATGATAGTCAGATGTGGAACGTGTCGTTTCGTAATTGTGCGCATCTGGGGTCACCGGCCCATCAAAAAATGCCGTCGTATATCCACGCGTTTCCAAACGGTTTAAGTTTTCCATAAATGGCATCGCGTCAAAATTTTCTGGATCGCGCGCATACGCATCCAGCGCACAACGATATGCATGAACAACCGAACCAACGTAATATTCACTGCGATTACGCCCTTCAATTTTCAGACTATCTGGATTGGCAGACACGACTTCGCCCAATCGTGGCATCAGGCACAAGTCTTTGGAATTCATAATATATGCACCACGGTCGTCTTCATCAATCGGCATTTCAATACCTGTGTCATGTTCACGTAAGATTACATCGTATTTCCAACGACACAACTGGGCGCATGCACCACGGTTGGCCGGACGACCCGTGATAAAATTCGACAACAAACACCGACCCGAATAAGACATACACATTGCACCATGCACAAATATTTCTAAACCAATATCAGGACATTCATTGCGGATATTTTTAAATTCGTTATGTGACACTTCACGCGCCAACACACATAGTTTCGCACCCGCATTTTGCCAGAATTTTACCGTCTTGGCCGAACAGATATTCGCCTGGGTCGAAATATGAATTGGCATATCTGGAAAATTTTCGCGTACCCACATTACAATACCCGGGTCAGATACAATCAAGGCATCAGGCGCCAGATATCTAATCGTTTCGCCAACACGTGGCATATTCGCATATTCGTGATCATGCGCAAACAGGTTAAATGCTAAATAAACTTTCTTGCCCGCAGCATGTGCCAGTTCGATTCCTTGCTTTACTTCTTCGGTGTTGATTTTTGCGCGCGCACGCATAGAAAACCCGGGCAACCCTGCATAAATTGCATCTGCGCCATACAGGATGGCGGTTTTAAAAGCGTCTAGCGTTCCCGCAGGCGCCAAAAGTTCTGGTAATTTAATCTTTGTCATATTGCTATTTTGCCTGAAATAAATCCAAAGGCAAGAAAATTTGCAAATCTGGTTCAAACAAACAATGTTTTATAATAACAAAGAAAGTTGAATATCACCAATAAGGTATATACTTACGCATCTATAAAAAATAACAATCTGTTGGATTATATTTATTGACATTGATTCCTTATGTCATACACTGATAAAAAAGGAGATATAAATGCTGTTTGGCGCAATTATTGGCGATATTGTCGGGTCAGTTTATGAGTTCAATAATTTACGTTCAAAAAACTTTCCGTTTATGACCGATCGATGCTTTATCACAGACGATTCTTGTATGACCATTGCCGTAGCCAGTGCAATTAAACAATGGAAAGAATCTGGGGGCGATTTGTCAGAGATTACTGCAAAAAATATGAGATTGATTGGCAGACGTTATCCAGACAAGGGTTATGGTGGTATGTTTTTTGGTTGGTTGAACGACCCTAACATGGGACCATACAACAGCTGGGGTAATGGTGCGGCGATGCGAGTGTCTGCCGCAGGATGGTTTGGCGAAACCTTGTCACAAGTTAAACGTCTGTCATATATGGTAACATCACCCACACACGATCATATCGAAGCAATCAAGGGCGCCGAAGCAACAGCAGTGGCTGTATTTATGGCACAAAAAGGATATTCCAAAGATAATATTGCTGAACACATTCATACAAACTATTATCCGTCCTGTGATTGTGTAGAAGATTTACAGGCCGACTATGAATGGGATTCTTCTTGCCAGGGAACCGTGCCACCTGCCCTGCAGTGTTTCTTTGAATCTACAGATTTTGAAGACGCGATACGAAACGCAATATCTATTGGTGGTGACTCTGATACAATCGCAGCAATAACTGGGGCAATTGCCGGTGCATATTATGGTATCCCAACTAAAATAATTAAACAGGCCAAAAAATTTATTCCGGACGATTTGTTGAAGATTGCTGAATATTTTGATAGAGATAACTTTAAAACGTATATATAACTCAAACTACACTGCTTATCGCATCCATCACATCTATCCCCAAGATAAATATACACCTGAACCTGTTGCGGAAAATTTCGCGACATTGTGGCATTATCAAAATATATTAGTCTACTTTGTATATCTTTTTCTGCATATTGAACAGATTTTTCAATGTTTATTACAATGGTATTTTGCAATGATTGGATTTGTCGACAATGACAAATCAATTCGAAAAAATAAGGAGCAAAAAGTGAGAG
>JAZNAO010000024.1:0-12151 GCA_045586565.1 Candidatus Enterousia sp.
GGTCAGTTGTGTTTGGGTAAATAAAAAAACCGCCAAATGGCGGTTTTTTTATTTTGCTTGTTTTTGTTCATACAGTTGCGCAAAGTCAACAGGTTGCATAGAAAATGCAGGAAAGCCAGATTCACTTGTTAAACGTGTAATCAGGCCACGCACTGCTGGGAACAACAATGTTGGAACATCAATCAGTAATGTGCGCTTTTTAACTTCGTCGTCTTTTTCTTCTTCCATTTGAACCAGACCAGAATATGTTGATTCAATCAAGAATATTGATTTGTCACCTTCGTTCAGTTTTGAATGAACCTTTACAATCAAATCAACCATGAACAGATTGTTTTCTGCGCCCTTAACCTGAAGGTCGATATTTATTTCCATCTTAGCTTGGTTGTTTTCTTGTTTAAAAAACAGTTCTGGAACATTAGGGCTTTCAAAAGAAATGTCTTTTAAAAACTGAGATATAATATTAAATTTTGCCATCGTCTGTTTCTCCTTGGTGTTTTGACGAAAGTTTATGGTCTGGACTTAGGTCCTGCTTTTATGATAATATAACATCAGAAAAAGTTTTTACAAGTGGGGGATGAATAAAAATGTTTAAATTATTTTTTCGGGGGATTTTAATTGTTTTTGCATTTGGTTTGGCAGGGTGTGATTTGTCTGCGCCAACGGTATCGGGTGATAATGGTGTTGTGCCCTCTAACTTTAAAAAAGTGTCTTATTCAGAATTGCAGGGTTGGCGTGATGACGATGTTCGATATGCGTTACAGGCGTTTCGTAATTCGTGCAAAGCGAAAATTCAATTTACAGGTCGTGTAATCCCAGACCGGGAATTGTTTGCGGAAAAATGCCGTATGTTGCCATCGGCATCTGCAGATGTGGCGACCGTACGCGCATGGTTTGAATCACATTTCCAGCCGTATCAGATTTATAATGAAAAAGGTGGCGACAGGGGAACATATACCGGATATTATTCACCAATAATTCCGGCGTGCCGCACAAAAACAGCCCAGTGTAATGAACCATTGATGGGGGTGCCAACAGATGGACGTCAATACAAAGGGGTGTCAAAACGTGATATTGTTGAAAAGAAAATAGGGCGCATATTATATTGGGCAAATATTGTTGATGTACAAAATATTCAGATTCAAGGGTCTGGGAATTTGCGCCTGGAAGATGGAACAGATGTAAAGTTAAACTTTGCGGCGGTTAATGATATGCCGTTTAAATCAATTGGTGAAGAGTTACGTAATCGTGGTATTCGTCCCGCCGGTGGATATTCGTCTGAAGCCGTATGGCAACACTTGAAGGCCAATCCATCATTGGCAAAAGATGTGATTTATAAAAATCCGCGTTATGTATATTTCTATGAATCAACACCACCGGATGTTATTGGAAAATTGGGAACACCATTATCCAAAATTCGCAGTATTGCAATGGATGATGATTTGTATACTTTGGGATTGCCGGTGTATATAAACACTAATTTATCAGACGGTCGTCCGTTCCGCAGACTGATGATTGCCCAGGATACAGGCAGTGCAATTCGTGGGTGGATTCGTGCAGATATCTTCTTTGGCAAGGGGGATGAGGCATACAAATTCGCCCAAGGACAACATGCCCAGGGTCAGATGTTTATCTTGATGCCGAAAGAATACACATATGTCAAACCACGATAAAAAGTTTAATGTTCGTACCGCACGTCCCCAGACAATTGGTGGGGCGTTGGGTGGATTGATTAAAATTTTTGGGGTGCGGGCATCTGATTCTGATTTGGTGGCACGGTGGGATGAAATTATGGGCGCGGATATTGCGTCTGTGGCGCGGTTGGCGGCGATAAAGAAAAATCGCGATAATACGTTTAATGTGGTAATTCGCCCGACTGTGCCGGCGTATGCATTACAATTGTCGTACCGGTCAGACGAGATTATTCAAAAAATAAACAAATATTTCGGTTATAACGCAGTTAGTAAAATAAGTTTTAGAAAATGACACGGCGGGTATTGGGGATTGATCCCGGACTTTTACATACTGGTTGGGCGGTCGTAGAATCGTGCGGTCAATCGCGCAAGTATATTGCCAGTGGTGTGATTTTGCCAAAAACAAATTGGGAAATGAGTCAACGTTTGGCCTTTATTTTTCGCGAAGTCACAAAACTGTGTGAAACGTTTGAACCGGATGAGTGCAGTATTGAAATCATATTTGTAAATAAAAATCCAAAGACAACACTGGTGTTGGGCCAGGCGCGTGCGGCATCGATTGTGGCGGTGGCGGACAAAGATATTCCGATTTTTGAATATGAACCAAATGTTATTAAAAAGGCATTGACCGGGGCGGGACATGCAGATAAATCGGCGGTGGATAAAATGGTTCAGATTTTATTGCCGGCGGCGCATCCAAAAACCGCGGATGAAGCAGATGCGATTGCGATTGCGCTGGGGCATACGAATATGATGCGGGTTCTGCGATAAATAAAAGTTTAATTTACAAAAAATGTTTCACATTTTTTGTCATCGCGAGGGAGTGAAACGACCGTGGCGATCCAGTCCATAGTATCATTATTATTGTGCGCGCTTTACGCGCATATAACTGGATTGCTGTGGTCATTATGTTCCCGGCGGACTATGATGATGTGAGTGGTGATAATGAATGTCCTGCAAATTATGTGGTTGCATATGTAGATGGGTATGACGATCAATGCGTATATTTGCCAGAAGATAGGTGTAATCAAATGCATGTATGGGATGAATCTTATGGACTTTATGATGTTTCATGGAGAGGAACATATTGTGAATGTATTGGTAATTGGGAATATAACCCAACGACAGATAAATTTATGTGTAATTGGTAATGGTGTTGTTGTGGAAAAAAAGCACCCGCGCATTTTGCGTGGGTGTTTTTTAATTCTGATGTTGGGATTTACGCAGCAGGCTGTGCACCGCTAATGGAAAATCGTGGGATTTGGCCAGGTATGAACCACTGACCAACATGTCTGCGCCGGCATCCCAGCACATTTGGGCCGTTTTATCATTTATGCCACCGTCGACAGATATGGTATATTTTAAACCGTACTTTTTACGTGTGGCCGCCAATACTGATATTTTGTGCAGGGCGTCTGGTTCAAAATGCTGGCCTGCGGCACCGGGGCGCACAGACATTACCATAACTTCATCAATTTCACGTAATATCGGTTTTAGTAATGATACAGATGATTCTGGATTTAATGCAATGCCAACACGACGTCCCGCGTTATGCACGGCACGAACCGCTGCGCGCAGTCCAGATGTGTTGGTCGATAATATAATTGTGTCTGCACCCGCCGCAATCGCATCAGCCGCCCAGACAGTCGGACTTTCTGTCATCAGGTGTACGTGCAAATGTGCGTTTGTATGTGCGCGGATTGTTTTTAGTTCATCAATGCTGCCCGCGATTCTGTCAACATAAAAACCATCCATAATATCGACATGTATCATTGATATGCCGCCAGATTTAAACAAACTGTATGTTTCGGGGCGACGCATGTCAAAGCACAGGGTGCTGGGCAAAATAGGAATGTATGTCGGTTTCTTGCGACGTTTGCGATGAAAGATGTGTGCAAAACAATCAGCACGGCGTTGCCATTTCTCGTGGCGCGCGATATAATGGTTTCGGTGATTTTCTTCGCCACGCCAGATATATTCTGATAATGCGCGAACGGTGGCGTCAATTGGCATTACATCTGTTGTGACCGCAAATGCGTTTTCGATAAAGTCACGTAATCCTTCGATTTCGGCGCCACCACCAGTTAGAATAATCTTGGTCGGTTTGTATTTTGTAAATGATGCCAGGCATCGGTCTTTGATTTTTTCAATTATATCAACCAAAATTGGAATAATAACGTCGTTTACGTCACCGCGTGAAAAGTCATATGCTGTGTCCGCTGGGGTAAATCGGTCCATCTCTTTGGGGATTAGTGATGCCACGGCATGTTTAATTGCATCGGCGGATTCTGGTGTTAAATTAAATTGATGCGCGATTGCTGCAGATATATTTGTGCCACCCTGGTCAATCTTGGTGTGGAATACGGGGCCACGATCTGTCCAGATAGATGAGCATGTAAATGCCGCGCCAAAATCAATAAACATTGTTGTTTGCTTTGGTGCGCGATAAATCGCGTTTTGTACAAAGGCAGAATCAAAAAAACCATCTGGTTGAATATGGGCGCCACGCAAATGTTCATAAATGATATCCAGGCCGTTATACGAATAATATATTGCACCAAATGCAGATATTAGCTGTCTGTCAATGTGTCCAACCGGTGAAAACATATTGCGTGCCGTTGGTGTGTCGTATCGCAGTGGGACAATATGCATTGGAAAGTATCCGTCAGGTGCCGTGATTTGTGATATCTGGTTGCGAACATCGGTGTTGCTGATTTTATGTTCGCCACCCCATACGGTATTCTTGGCCAGCATTTCGAATTTTGATGGACCAAAATTACCCGTGATATACGCAGAATCAAATAAGACCCCCAGTTGCTTTTCCAGTTCATCAATAACAAATTTAATGGCGAATACGGTGTCTGTGCTGTCGATACTGAAAAATGCGGAACGGTCAATGTGTGCATTGCGAATACGGTGTGCAATGCCACGCACACCATGTGTGCCAATGTCCAGACACAAAAAAGACGAATCAAACAGGTTCATTATTTTTATTTTATCAATATGCGTGCACTGTCGCGCATATCAATTGTTGTTATGTCTTTGTGTAAGATATTGTTATTGTTGTTTAAGGTTATCAATGTGCCAATAGCAGATATCGGATCGTTTTCGGGTAACATAACTGTTATGCCGCCCAATGTGTGCAGGTTCCAACGGCGGTCTTCAATCCATTCCAAGTAATCCAAGTCACCAATTAAATTGTGTGCTGATTTTGTTATTTCAGATATGTCGTTGGGAACAGGTCCACGGAAAACCACACTGCCGATATTGCGGGTGTCAGTTGGACGGTTTACGATTGTGCCATCTGCCGACAGGGGATAAAAATGTTCGCCGTCTGTCCACAATGCAACCGCACGGTATAGCGATACACGAACCGATAAATTACCGTTTGGTAATCGGCGGACCGCACTGTATTGAATACCGGGTGTTTGGGTGATGCGTTCGTTTAGTGTATGTAAATCAACCGAATATGAATTTGTACCCGGGGGCAAAGATATCGCCGCCGCCAATGCAGACAGGTCTGTATTTTTTGTGTCTGCGGATATTGATATGTTGCGAACACGTGCCAAATCACCATGACCGGTTGCTGTCATAATAATGCGCACAGAAAAGTATATTGCCAAAATAACAGCAACAATAAAATATAACCAAAACCAGATTGAACGTTTCATAGACTTGATTATATCACAAAAAATGTAAATGAGCAATTTTTACATTGCGCGTAATAAATATCCACGACGGAACATGCATCTGCGGTATGCACCAACGGTTTTAGATGTAGTATTTCGTGGGACGGACATCAAACTGCGTTGGCCAACGTCACGATATTCGTTGGATTGAAATGTCACCCACAACCCATCCCAGTCGGGCATGATATTCGATTGATTTGGTGCAATCAGTTTTGATATGCGGGAACGTGGCTGATGCGATGGACGATCAATCCCCAGACATGCCTTGTGGTCACGAACGAATTGTTCTGTGGTGACCGCTTCGTTTTCCCAGTTCAATACAGTTGCGTCATCAATACTGCCCTGATTGACGGACGCGCATGATGTTAGCAGTAAAAATATAGGTAAAATTTTTATTCTCATGTTTTATATTATAATTTAATTGCCTTTTTGTAGCAATAGTTTTTATAATGTAAAAAAAGAGAGAAAGGATAATATAATGGCAATAAACGTTCAACAGTTTATAAAGTTGGCAAATTACTATAATCAGACCGCAATGATGATGTCTGCAATTTGTGTGCAAAAAGGCGGAATTGCAATGGAAAATTATGTGGGGCGTTTCTTTGCAGCCGATGTCTTGGAATATGTTGTGGAATATGGACGACGATTGATTGCGGCGGATAAAAATCTGGCGCCAGAGATTGTTGCGTTGGTAAATCGGTTCGCGGCACAATATGAACGGGTGCGTGGACTGGTGACGCCAACACAAAAACCAATTCATGAAATGACACTGGAAGAATTTGAAAAAATTATGAATATTTAGTATGCTGGGGATAAAAGGAAAGGAAAAATGATGAAATTAGTAAAGTTTTTTGTTGTGATGTTTGCTTTGGTGGCCTGTGCGCAACAGCGGTCACAGCCGATGTATGATACAGTGACAGTTGTTGATCAATTGGTAATTGATGAAAATTCTGTGCCGATTTTTCCAAAAAAAGCCGCGTTGACAACAGATACTGCGCGTCGGTTTTCAATCGAATTGCCAAAGCGATGTGAAGTGGATTGGGATAACCAAAGTGTCGTGTCGGTGGTCCCCAGTGAAACAATTCAGATTGTGCGTCTGAATATGGGCGATGCGTTGCCAGATGATTTGAATGTGTCTGATTATGAATTTAAAGATTTAACCGTAAAACAGGCGTTGGATAAATTGTTGGTAGGGACAGATATCGCTGTTGTCGAAGATGAGGTTTTATACGATAAAATTTCTGGGACAATATCTGCGGGCGCGTTGTCTGATGCGGTTGAATTGATGACAAAGATGGGACGTGCGTATTATTCTTATGATGCACAAATGGGCGAGATTCACCTGTCACATCGGGGTAAGTGGTTGATTAAAATGCCACAAGATGAAACAGTAATTATGGCATTGTTGGACGCAATGCATGGTGCGGATATGCGGAATCTGTTGGTTGATTGGGCGGACAAAACAGTTGTATTTGAAGGTAATTATCAGACAGAACGTGAAGTTGCAAAAATAATCGCAGATATGTCTGGTAAAAAATATATGTTGGCATGGGATATGGATGTATATCGCGTCTATCCACGTACTGATAACCCAATTGTATGGATGAATTTATTGCCGGCATTTGGTGAAAAAAATATAAAAATGTCAATCCCGGGTGTTGTTGGGCGTGCACTGGTTGTGGGACCTGAAATCAATACAAAGACATTGCAAGAATTTTTGGCGCAACAGGCAAATGTTGTTTTAATATCCCAGGGAACTTTTGCAATTCCAAATGGATGGCAGTCGCGATTTGATATCGGTCAATGTGGTAAAGAAGATAGATTGGAAACAGATTTGATTGTTGGTGCAACAGGTACATATGGCGATTTTGGTGGACGTGATAAGATTGATGCGAAAATCGTTCTGCGCACCAGCCAGGGCGAATTGTCATCATTTAATATACCGTCCAGTGTGGGGGATAACTATATAATTGTGGGGATTCCAACACACTCGTTTGTGACGACGCCGGAAACATTAATCAGTCCGTTTGCAGAACTGGTTGTGTTTATGTCGCCGCGTGTTATATCGATTGTTGATGCGGCGTCTGGCGATTTTAGTGGCGCAAATGAACTGATTGGGGACGCATTGCGTGATTTCTTGAACGATTAAAAAGGGGTGGGTTATGGATTGGTTAAATAAAAATTGGCGCAAGTTTATCAGACAAGATGATGATGTGATTTTTTGTAGCGAACGAGAAATACAAGTATGTGCGTGTGTGGCGTTCTTTGTAGGGATGGTTTTAATGCTGATTTTTGGAATGTGGGGGTGGGGATTAGAACATATAACGAAATGGATTGTTAATGGATTAATCTTGGCGATATTGGATGTGTTGGTGGCTGTGGCTATATACATGTATAACAGAAGTTTTAAGTATGTTTTGACCGAAAAAGGTATTTATGAAATTAGTGGTTGGCTGTTGAAAAGTGTGACTTTTGTTTCTTATGGCAGAATTACAGATGTGCATATGTCGCGTGGATTGCTTGATGCTTTTTGTAAAACGGGCAGTGTACATGTAGATACAGCCAGTGGTAATACTGTTGAGGGGACAAGTGTGCCAGAATTATCAATCGATGGTGTGGCAGAATATGAAGAAATCTATAACTTTATTTTAAGTAAGGTGAAGTAAGATATGTTTTCAAAGTTGGAACGAAAGATTGCTTTTAGATATCTGGGCGCGAAAAAGCGCGGATTTGGTTCTGTGATTTCGTGGGTGTCGCTGATTGGGATTATGTTGGGGGTGGCGACACTGATTGTGGTTATGTCTGTGATGGGTGGATTCCATGATACTTTGTTGGGGCGAATTGTTGGTATGAACGGGCATGTTGTTGTGTACCATCAAGATGGGGCGATTTCTGATTTTGATTTCTTAATCGATAAAATGAAACAAAACAAGGTTGTTGACACGCGCGTAAATTCAATCGTCCCAATTGCCGAAGGTCAGGTTATGGCCACCGCCAAGGGTAATAATACAGGTGCCATGATACGTGGAATTCGTATGTCTGATTTGGCGGCGAAAACCCAGACAGGAACACGTATTTATGGCAAGCCATTGTCTGAAATTCGTGATGGAGAATTGGTTGGTGGGGCATCTTTGACCCGCGCGTTAAAAGTCACAATGGGTGATAATATTTCATTGGTGTCTGCAAATGCTGCGACACCAACACCATTTGGTTCGATGCCACGAATTATGTCGTACCCGGTGATGAGTTCTTTCTTTATGGGGATGTATGAATATGATTCTGGGTATATCTTTATGCCGTTGGAAACCGCACAGAAATATTTAAATATTGGTGATGCGGTGACGCATATTGATTTGTTCTTGGATAATCCAGAAGATACAACTGCAGTGGTGGAAAGTTTGGTTGATTTGTTGCCTGATGGATTTGTCGTGCGCGATTGGCGTGATTTAAATCGTGGTTTTGTTGGTGCGTTACAGGTCGAATCAAATGTTATGTTTTTAATTTTGTTACTGATTGTAATTGTGGCGGCATTTAATATTGTGTCGTCTTTGGTTATGTTGGTCAAAGATAAAAATAAAGATATTGCAGTGTTGCGGACGTTTGGTGTGTCACGAAAATCAATGATGAAAATATTTATGTTGTCGGGAACGTCTATTGGAATTATTGGTGCGTTTTTTGGAACAATATTCGGTGTGCTGATTGCGATTTATATTGAACCAATTAGACAGTTCTTCCAATGGTTGACAGGGCGTGATTTATTCCCGGCAGAATTATATTATTTATCTGAATTGCCATCTAAACTGGTGTTGACGGATGTGTTGGGGATTGCACTGATTGCGGTGTTGTTGTCTTTCTTGGCAACATTATATCCGGCATGGAAGGCGGCAAATACAGACCCGGTAGAGGTGTTGCGTAACGAATAAAGGGATTTTTACACATGGCGAATATTTTAAATTCTTTGTCGAAAATAGATGCGCGTGATGTTGTTATGTCGGTGCGTGATATTAAACGTACCTTTGTCGAAGGCGGGCAACCATTGCATATTCTGCGTGGTGGTGGATTTGATTTGCATCGTGGGGAAATTATCGCGTTGGTTGGCGCGTCGGGATCTGGAAAATCGACATTGTTGCAATGTGTGGGATTGCTGGATAAGCCCAGCGGGGGCAGTATTATAATTTCTGGGGCCGCAGTTCAAAAAATGGATGAAGATATGCGTACACAAATTCGCAGAAAAAAAATTGGGTTTGTGTATCAAAAGCATAATTTGTTGTCTGATTTTACCGCGGTTGAAAATGTTATGTTGCCAATGTTGGCAAATGGCATGGAAGAGGGCGCTGCACGCACACGCGCAATGAAACTGTTAAAGGCGGCCAATGTCGCACATCGTGCATCGCACTTGCCAGGGGAAATGAGTGGTGGTGAACAACAGCGTACTGCCGTGGCGCGCGCATTGGCGAATAATCCGGAAATCTTGTTGGCAGACGAACCAACCGGCAGTTTAGACCCACAGCATGCAGGCGCGGTGTTTGATTTACTGATGGATTTAGTGCGAAAAAATAAAATGGCAATGTTATTTGTAACGCATGATATGAATTTAGCGCAACGTGCCGATAGACAAATCACAATTGATAATGGTATAATACAATAACAACATATTTAACAAGGGAGAGAATGATTATGAAAAAGTCAGCAAAAACAACAAGAAATGTAAAGTCAACGAAATCAAAACAGGTCATGGTTGTGCATTCACCTGCACAACGTTTCTGGGGAATGTTGGCGTTGGCGGGTTTATTCGTGTGTGGAATTATGGTTGGTTTTGGACTGAATGAGCCTGCATCAGAACCTGTGACGATTCCTGTGGCAGAAAATTTGCTGTTGTCGCCAGAAAATATATCTTTTGACGATGTCGCGTTGGGCGGTGTATATGAAAAATATGTGCGTGTTTCAGCGCCAGCACCGGTTAAAATTCTGGCAATTAGACAATCAAAAGATATGTCGGAAATGAGTGTGGATACAGATTGCACAGATGTGGAATTGGATAATGCATCCGAAGGCTGTGTGATGACGATAAAATATGCGCCAATAACAGAAGTGTATTCCGGTAAAAATGTGCTGATTATCGATTGGATGAGTGCAGATGGTGTGGTGCATAATACGGGGGTTGGCGTTGAATATTCAGCACAAAAAAGAATTATAAATCCAGACAGGATTTGTGAACATGTTGAAAATGCAATGTTGGAACGTTTGCCAGATGAATATGAAGGTATGATGTATGATGATAGAATTCTGCGTGCACAAGTTTATGCAAATTTGTCGGAACGTGGATGCCCAGAAAATGTCGAATTTTATGTAAAAAAAGCAGAACAAGAATTGGCAATTGCACGTGCATTGACAGATGATGAATTTACAGATATCGAAAAGGCAGAAGTTTCTGAAACTTATAAACGTTTGAATATGCAAGCGGTGGCAGATGAAATTTTTGATACGGCACGAAAATTAACAAATCCTGCGATTGACTTTGTGTTGGAAGTAGAAAAAGTTATAAATGAAAAGTAAGGTATTGTTATGAAGTTGTTTGTTGCAATTTTGTGTTCGGTGCTTTCGTTGTCGTCATGGGCCGAAGATACAGTTTTGGAACGTGCGACGTGTGATGATATTCAGGCGCAAATTGCAGAATTATCAGCATTAGATGCAGATGAAAACATCACGCAAGAAATTGCAGATTTAAAGTCAGAATATCGTCGTAATTGTACACGCAGTGCAGGTGCGCGTCGCACATCAGCGGATACACGTTTATATACGATTGCGGAGAATGTGGACAGTGATGTATCCCAGGTTGAAACGGAAACAATTGCTAAAAATACAGAAGACGTTGTTGAATATGTTGAAGTGACCGATGATGTGCAACAACCAGAAGCAGAATCTGTGGAATCAAAATTGACACCAGAACAGGCATTGGCAAATCTGGATGCGGGGTTGTGTGCCGATGGCAGTCAGCCAAATAAATTTGGATGCTGTGGTGGTGAAATATTCAAAGACCTGGGGAATACAATGTTTGGTTGCTGTGATGAAGGTGGCGAATGTTTCCCACCAATAAAATAAAGCCAGATGTTGTGTCTGTGTGATTATAAAAGAGAAACAACAAACACCCACGCAATTGCGTGGGTGTTGATTTGTTGGGTGTTTTATTCACTGTATGCACAATCATCTGTAAATTTATATGTGCCTTTGATATTTTTAAATGTTGTTCCCGCGGGTATCATACATTGTTTAATATCTGTTGCGCCCATTGTTTGGGTAATACCAATAATTTCTGTATTTGTTGCATCCGTAACACTGGGGCATTGTTCACACGATGATTGTCCTGGATTTGATTGATATGAATTTGTATCACACGCAAATACACCCAATGTATCGTTTTCGGTATACACATGCTCTGTATCGGAACACAGTGGTATGGTTGTGTATCCCGGACAATAGGCCCCAGGTTTGCACTGACGACCATATTTATAATATTGGCGTGTTCCGTGAATGCAATATTCATCATGCAAACGTGTTTCTGCATAAAAGCCTGGGTTTATACTTACGAGATATATGTTGTGTGTATCTGGTACCTCATATGTATTGGTGACGGAATCGTATTTTACGCTTTCTATAATAGCCGCACCTGCGGGTGTTTTTAGAGTATATATGACATTGCATTTGGATTTGTCCCCGATTTCGCCATACGGTGCAGAAACAGCTCTTTCAATTGTTATGTTCTGCATCTTA
>JAZNAO010000025.1:0-11289 GCA_045586565.1 Candidatus Enterousia sp.
ATCACGTGTAAAGATATGCGCCACCGCATCACGTTCATTAAACGGTCGCAAACTTATTAAAACACCAACTGATTCCAACTTCATATTTTGCATGATACACCGTACTCAGAAATGGGTCAACACCATCTTTTTTTACCCGGCATCAAATTTATTCCCCTTGCGTTATTTGGTCAAAAATGTCAAAATACAATCAGGTTTTGTTTATGTTTTACAGAACCATAACCAGCATAAGGAAAGGATAGGATTATGCGTCAAGGAAAAGTAAGATGGTATAACGGTAAAAAGTGTTACGGATTTATTTGTCCAGATACACCAAACGCAGACGGCAACACAGAAGATGTATTTGTTCATTCCAGTTCATTGAAGGCCGCCGGCATCAGATTTTTGAACGAAAACGACATTGTTGAATTCGAAGAAGAAGTTCGCAACGGCAAATTATCTGCAACAACAATCGCAGTTATCCAACGCGACGAAGAATCCGCCCGACGTTTCCAAGAACGTCGCGCAGAACGCAGACGTGCCGCCGAAGACAGAAAGCAACGCGAAGAAAAATCTGCCCGTCGTGGATTTGCATTCTGGAAAAAATAATATACATAAATTATATCACCCCGCACACCGCGGGGTGTTTTTTAATTTTTTCTTTACAACTATTTTTTTATTGAATAAAATAAAAATGTTAAACAAAAAAACAAAGGAAGGACAAAATGGCAGAAAAATCTGTTAAAAAAGTTGCAACAAAAAAAACTGTTGCAAAGAAAACTGTTTCTAAACCTGCAACTGCGAAAAAAGCAGTCACAAAGAAAACACCTGCTAAAAAAGCAGAAAACATTGCACCAGTTACGGAAAAATTCCCATGCGGCTGCGATCAGGGCTGTCCATGTGGTGGTGATTGCAAATGCCACAAACATTGCCACGGCGGATTTTTCAAGAAACTGATATTGATTTTGGTAATTTTTGCATTGGGATTTGTTGCGGCAAAAATGCTGGGGTGCAAACACCATGGCCGTATGCCACGTCCAGAATTTGAAAACGGATGTTTGGTTGTAAAATGTCCAAAGTTAGCAGAAATGGTTCCAACAATCGATGTCAATGGTGATGGCTGCATCAGTATGGAAGAATACAAATCATTCAAACACGCTGGCAAACACGGTCCACGCCCATCCACAGAATTGGCACCAGCACCACAGGTTACAGAATAAATTCTTAAAATACGATATAAAAACCGCGCAACGCGCGGTTTTTATATCTATTTATGATGACATTCTTTAATCAAAATATACGTTCCATTGACATCATTGAACACATCACCAGTATCTGCCGGAATATAACAACTGGAAATCCCATTTTCTGGATTATTAGAAAAAGTTTGAACAAAATCCCCATCAGTGTTTTTAGGCTTTGGACAGTCCACACACTTAGTTTGTTCATCAGACCAATATTGATACCTTTGACAAGCATCCCATGGATTATCAAATTCACAACCACCCCTCACTATGGTTCCATCAGCATCATAATCAACACAAAACACACCCCAATCCAACAATAACTCATAAGCCTCTTGTATCGTATCCGTTTGAGCCATCGCGCTTATATACTCCACTGCATAACCACATCCGTCAGCACTCGCCAGATTTAATTGAGACATACACTCTTCTGGGACAATGTATTCTGAGCCCTCAAACGACATACACAATTCATACGTATACTGCTCCAAATCCCCATCATCTAAACTCATATCTTCTGCAAGGTGATTCCATTGATTATAAGCCTGCGAGAAAATTGAACATTGATCCCAAGGTTCTATAGGACACGAATCATACTCCACACTACAAGACGACGAAGCCGCCCATGCATTTGACACAAGAAACATTGCCAAAATTGAAACCAAAATGTGTTTAATTCTCACACATGCCCCCATACATATATCAAGGCACATTATATCACAAAATCACAAATATAAAAAGTTATTTGTTTTTTGATTTTATTACATTAAAAACGCCATCAAACAATATCATTGCGCGTTGCAATGCTGCATCACGCCAACGCGGGTCTGATGGATACCAACTTTCTGTCAGATTTGCCGATGTTTGCGTATTGATTTTGCCATAATTTAATAAATCATAACGAGCATCCCCCATGTCCATACGTTTATATATCGGCGACATTACCGGAAATTCACCAGTCCCAACCTCAAAATCCGCAGTATATACCGGCAAATTAGGCATGGCATATCTCGCCTCTAAACAATCAACCAGGTCGCCCAACAATGTCGGCCCATTTACCGCATTGTCATCATATGCCACTGGCAGGCGTGAAAATTTATCCGCCATGAATTGCGTATTCTTATGATTTTTCGGATGCGAAACCATTAGATGTCCAGTTACCTGACCCATTTTTCTGTTAAAATGTCCCAATCCTGTATGCAGACCAACAGACACCAATGATTTTGCATCACGCATAATATCATCATAAATTTTCATCGTCATTTGGTTTTCCATCAATGGCGCGGACCCACCATAAAATAAACCATACGGATGCCGATATTGTCCATTACTGATGGCAGACCATACCCCATCATCCTTGTGACGATAATAGAAACTTTTAATCGCGTTTTTCTTTTTAACCGGGTCAGGTTTAGACAGCAACAAATCATGCGCCAGTTCATATTTGGGATTCTGGGGCAGGGCATCAGATTTTTTAAAATCCACCCCAAAATTACGATTTAAATCAACCAATCCACCGTTATTATGATCCATAACTTCGCGCATACGATTGTCCATTCCCCAACCATTTATAACATGAATCAACACAAATGAATATCTGCGCAACGCACCTGGGGCAATATTTTTCAAAAATTTATCCAAGAACATATTTTGCGCGGCACTGCCAAAGTATCCTTCGATACCATGAATTCCAGAATTAAAAACAATTTTATTTGGCCCGTCACCGATTATCACATATGGGATATCATAAGAACGTTTGTTCGGTGACAAACACCACCGCAAATCACCATGTTTTATTGCCAATTTATAAAATTTATCTGTGGCTTGCGCCCAATTTTCAGAATAATATTCATGCATCTGTTTTGCCTTTGGTTATTCTCTCTCCCGCGGGCACATTTCTTTACATAACTTTACCCTGGGTTGGATAAAAGGTCAACTGAATCTTCTCCCACTTATCAAATTCATTTGTCGGCAACATTTTAAATGGCTGACACGTATCGATTGCAGATTTAATTGTATCCAAAACATACGCAAATGCAGGGTCTGTTTCTGCACGCGCGGCTGATTCAAACCAGACATCACGCACCGTTCCATTTCTGCGCATCGTTAAATGCGCCACCGCACGGATATCAGCAATATCAGACCGTTTTGTATCAATCACCCAACAACGCGTCATCGCAACACGCAACGCATCAACCACAGATATCGTCAATGTTCTGTCCAAAGATAATACTTCACGATTTACACGTATCACGCGCTTTTTTTTCGGCACCGGCGCATCATCAACCGGTTTTGATTTTTCGTCTTTTTTATCTTCCTTTTTTTCTTCTACTTTTTCTTCTTTTGGCTTTTCTTCTTCGACCAATGTCGGCTTTTCCAGTTCTACTTTTTCCGGTTCTTCTGCTTTTTCTTCTTTTTTATCTGGTTTTGCCTTTGGTGCTGGTTTTTCTGCTTCTGGTTTTGATTTTTCTACCTGGCCAATGTTATACAGTTTTGTTTCTTCCCCAGATACTTTTACATCATTTAAATCAATTTCCATAATTTGAATTCTGTCTGGCGCGACCAGTTTTGCACGATTAACAATCGCAGTCATTGATGTAATCATTATCGCCAACAATACCAAATGCCCAGCAATTGATATCAGTAAGTTTTCTGACGAAAATTGATTAAACTTTGCCATTGTTTATTTTTCCGGTTGCGTCCGCAAACCTACCTTTTGGAACCCAGAATCCTTTAATTTTCCCATCATTGACATAACCGCACCATAATCCGCATGTGCATCACCACTTATCATTATGGTCAGGTTTGGGTTTTCCCCACGCATTGCAATTGCACGCGTAACAATTTCATCACGTGGCAATTTCATTTCTGACAAATAGTAATTTCCAGATTTATCAACACTGATTTGAATTGCATGATCATTACCAGTCATTGCAGACGCACCCGCACGCGGTAATTCTAAATCTATTCCTGTGGTCATCAATGGTGTTGTCACCATAAACACCGCCAACAGCACCGTCATAACGTCAATCATTGGCGTCAACTGAATACTGGCATCAAATTGTCTGCGACGAATACGACTCATTTAAAAATCCTTATTTCTTTGATTTTAATTCACGACGAACTTCATCCAGACGTTCATATAAATCATCTGATTTCTTTGCAAAGTATTGATGTGCAATTGCCGCAGGCACCGCCGCAATCAACCCCAAAGCGGTTGTCCCCAACGCAACTGCCAACCCCGGGGCAATTACACCAATACTGACCGATTGGTTGACACCAATCGCGGCAAAAGAATCCATAACCCCCCAAACCGTTCCAAACAACCCGATAAACGGCGAAATATACGCAACCATGGACAAGAACCACAAATTCTTATCAAAAGGGCGAATCAACTTGTCCACAATCACCGACAGATTGTCTGTTGGCTTAATCTTTGGTGGATTTTTCTTAAATCCCTGCCACAAACGAATTTTTTCCACAATAATGGTCCACGACATAACACTAAACACGACCAATACCAATGACACAAATACAGTCATCCAGTCACCAGTGAACAAACTTAATAACGAAAAATTATTTTCCATTTTTTTCCTTCCTTTATATATTTTCTATATTAAACCGTCTAAAAATTCTGGGGGTATTCGCTTTGGACGCATATCCGCCCCCAAATACGCAACCTTAAGATTTATTATAGCACAAACAGTACCATCTTTCACGAACTTTTGTTCAATACGCACAATTGCCGCACCGACATCTGTCATTTGTGTTTCAACGACAAAATCTTCGCCGGCATACATTGGCGCCATATACTTAATATTTAATTCGCGCACAACAAAACCAATATCGTCACCCACAACAACGCGCCCACGCAACCAATTCATACGTGCACGTTCTGCGATTTCCAGATATCGTGCATGATAAACAATACCTTCGGCATCAGTATCTGCATACGCAACTGTAAAGGGGAACAAATGCGTTTTCATGTCTATTTACTTTTCCAATCCCAAATGTGCATAACCTGCATCTGTGATAATACGACCACGTGGCGTCCGTTGCACAAACCCCAACTGCATCAGATACGGTTCAATAACATCTTCAATTGTATCCGCCGGCTCTGACAGTGCCGCCGCCAGATTTTCAATCCCAACCGGCCCGCCTGCATAATGCTTGACTATGGTCTGCATATATTCACGGTCAATTTCATCCAAACCACATCCATCAATATGCAACTGGAACAGGGTGGTCTTGATTATATCTGCAGTAATATCGCCTTTGCCCAACGCAGTCGCAAAGTCACGCGCACGTTTTAACAAACGGTTTGCAATACGTGGCGTTCCACGCGCAGACCGCGCCAACATTAGCGCACCATCTGTATCAATTGGCGTTCCCAGAATATTCGCACTGCGCTGAATAATCTTTGCCAAATCTTCAGGTGAATAGAAAGACAACCGCAAGTCAATACCAAATCTGTCACGCAACGGATTCGACAGCAAACCTGTACGCGTTGTCGCCCCAACCAATGTAAACGGGGGCAGGTCAATCCGCACGCTTTTTGCACTGGGGCCTTCACCCAGCATAATATCTAACTTAAAGTCTTCCATTGCGGAATACAAAACTTCTTCGATTGCGGTTGGCAAACGATGAATTTCATCGATAAACAATACATCCATTGGTTCCAGCGCGGTCAGTATTGCCGCCAAATCTCCTTGCTTGGTCAACATTGGCGCAGACGTCGCCCGAAAATTAGTTCCCAATTCATTTGCCACAATATGTGCCAGTGTGGTCTTACCCAGTCCTGGGGGGCCATACAGCAACACATGATCCATCGCTTCACCACGGGAACGGGCACCAGACACGAACACAGACAAATTTTGCTTTAAACTGTCATGCCCAATAAAATCCGACAACGAACGCGGACGAATCGTCGCCACCATATCGTCTGGGATATTCGCGTCCAAGAATCTTTCTTTGTTCATCATATTACAACAACTTATCCTCTGCGTTTTCACGACCAACATACGCCTTCAAATCGTTATACATCTGGCGCAGGTCTGCCGGCTGACCATATGTTGAATCTGCACCTTTGATTCTGATTGTTTCCAGGTCGATTTGTGCCTGCTTTTTCAAAACCTGGGTCAAATGGGTTGCAAAGGCGCGCGCTTCATCTGGTTCGTTCGCGCCCTGTAACAACAAGCCACGATTTGGACGTGGCGACAAGAACGCAAAATCAGCCACCGATGGATCCGGCGACACCAACGCAAACCCAGATATTTCAGGACGACGCATCATTGCCTGCAATACATACCACGCGCCCAACTGATTACCCGCCAGCCATATTTTATCACTGTCTTCATTACGGTTTTGAATCCAATCTATAACCGTTGCAATATCCAACATATTTTCAGACGTTGTTCCAATTGCGCCTTCGGAATCATTCACACCGCGATAATCAAAACGCACCACCGAAAAGCCAGCATCCATAAATGCACGAAACATCGCATACGTTACACGATCATTCATATGATATTTCTGTCGCGGATTCCCAGACAATACCACCGCCAATGGCGCAGACGGTTGTACAGACTTATGATACACAGCGTGCAATTTTCCTGATTCTCCTGAAATGATTAAATCGACCATTAAAATCCACCTTTCTTTTATATTAGTTATGTCACTAACTTAGAACAAAGCGAACATAAATTTCAATAAAAATATTTTTGTTTTGACACAAATATCCAAAATGTTCTAAGATTTATTAAACCAAGGAATGAAGGGCAACATTATGACACGATTGTTATTACCTGTTATCATCGCTGTAACATGCGGATTTTCTGCATATGCGAACGAAGAATTCGTTTACGAAGATATGCAAACAATATACACCGAAACACCGGTTCAGTCTTACTATGCATATCCAGACGACCCAAATTTTATCCCAGAATCAGAATTTATGGAACGCGCAGACAGTCTGGATTACGATAAAAACATCATTGCTGCCCGTGATGCAGAGCAGGCCGCCCATCCCGGGGTTATCTTTGCGGATCGCCCGATGGTAATATGTCGTAACTTTGGATGCACACGCCTGAATGATAAAATAACACGCACATTTTTATTTAACAGCTTGGCAAATATGTTCATGATGAACCAACATTCACGCGTATTTATCTGCGAAGCAGACCCATTTTCGCGCGATTGCCTGCAATCTGGCATATCTTTCCCTGTGCGCAGTGGCATTGCCAACGCCATGGTTAAAATCCCAAAGGCCACAATTTCCCAGGTTGGCGTATCTACTGGGCTGTCCAAGGCAACCGTTGGCATGACATATGAATTCTTGGTAAACGGCATCGACAGACGTTGTGAACCAACCGTTATGGACATAATGGTCCCTGTAAATTCCCAGGCCGTATTATCAAACCGTGAATTTGCATGCAATATGACCAGTGACGGTTACAGCAACGTATCATTGATGGTCAGTATCGACTACATCGACCTGGATTACGGTATCTTGGGTGGTTATTACTCACTGGGGCTACAAGGCCCAACCACAGGTGGCGGCACAGGTTACGCATTGTTTAAAACAGAATTTGCCACCAGTGGTATGCAGTTCCGCGCCGCGGTCACCATCGAAGAAGATATGACCGGCACTAACAATGCCATGCGCACAATTCAACCCGGCGAATATGCTGTTGAACCTATGAAAAAATAGTATATCATTAGTCATACGGCACTAATGATTACGGGGCAATGACTAAATATGAACAAAATCGTTCTGATTATTGATGACGACGATATTTTACGCAACACATTGGCGGGCGGGTTGCGCAATGATGGTTTTAACGTAGTGACCGCACAATCTGCAGAACATGCATCCGAAATCTTATCACGCATATCGGTTGATGCGATTGTATTAGACAGAATGATGACAGGGATGGATGGATTGACATTTCTGAACAAATTACGCGAATCCGGTAATAAAACCCCTGTGATTATGTTGACTGCAATGACTGGTGCGGAAAACACTATTGCAGGGTTATCTGGGGGCGCAGATGACTATTTGGCAAAACCTTTTCAAATGCGCGAATTGATATTACGCATAAACAACATAATAAAACGTGGCCAACAATCGAATACCAAGATGCCATCTGGCCTGTTATTCATTGACAACGAATTCTTTGTTGACGATACCCCGCCAAAGATTTTATCGCTGTCGGGTGAAGAAAAGAAATTATTACAAAAACTAACAAATCCAATAGGCAATACTGTTCCTGCATCCCCAATGGTTGCAAAACGCTTGCGCAATAAATTAAATGTTGTATTATCTAATCTGGACATAATAACAATTCGGGGTCACGGCTATAAGTTGATTGACAACACAGTCGCCCCTACAACAAAACGGTAACACACATGAGATTAGCACCGCGCAGTTTTTTATCCAGAACAATATTGATGATTTTAATACCATTGATAATCGCCCAAGTCATTGTTGCGAATGCCTTTTTTGGCAATCATTGGTCACGTGTTCATGACACATTGGCACGCACGCTGGCAGGTGAAATTACAACCATGATGAACTTTATGGATTCTGGCAATATTGATGCCATGGAACAGATGGCGCACAGTGTTGGGATAAACGTCACTGTAAACGACACACTACAACGCCCAAAACACAACGACAATCACGCACGCGAAACAGGACGATTGGCGTCTGAGTTATCAAAAAGACTAAAAAGACCTGCAAAATTATATATGGATCGCGGCAAACGTTTGGTATTCATTGACGTTCCAACCAAAGACGACAAAATCGCAACATTTGGTTCATCACTGTATCGCATTTATTCAACCAGCACCGAAGTATTTATAATCTGGCTAATCGGTTCAATATTGATTGTATCAATATTGATTGCACCATTCATCATTATGCACACACGCAGTATTCGCAACATTGCGCGTGCCGCCAGTCGTTTTGGTCGTGGTCTGGACGCCCCAGGTTTTACACCCACAGGTTCCAAAGAAATACGCGAAGCGGCACGTTCTATGATTACCATGAAAGAACGCTTGGACAGATATAACCGCACACGAACAGATATGTTGAACGCGGTCAGCCATGACCTAAAGGCGCCTTTGACACGCATGCGCTTAGGTTTGGAAACAAAAACTGCAACAAACGCAGATTTAATCCGTGACATTGATCGTATGACAGAGATGGTAAATGGATACCTGGCATTTGCACGTGGCGAAGCCCCAGAGATAGAGCAGGCGACAGAATTACCACCAATGTTGACACGTATTGCACGTGACGCAGCACCATCCAAAGAAATCATTACAGATTTCCCAGATGCGCCCGCGCAGTTCTATGCACGCCCAATGGCACTGGCACGCGCGTTCAGCAACATTATTGAAAACGCAGCACGTTACGCAAAAAAACAAATAAAAATATCGGAAATCGATACAGACGACCAGGTTGAAATCATAATTGAAGACGATGGCCCTGGCATCCCAGACGACCGCAAGAAAGATGCGATGCGCCCATTTGTGCGTCTGGATGACGCCCGTGGCACAGACACAGGTGGCACAGGCCTGGGGTTATCGATTGCACAAACTGCAATTGAAAATCACGGTGGACAAATGTTCTTGGAAAACAGCGACCTGGGCGGTCTGCGCGTCCGAATTGTATTACCAATATAAAAAAATCCCCCAAACGGGGGATTTTAGGTTATGTTTTACGGCAAAGAACAATGCAGACCATCTTTATATAAACTCCAAAATCCATCCCACAGGCTATCACCATAACCACATATACAAATACCCTCACTTGTCCATTCGCTATCATAAATTTTGGTACACTCTTCTTCTGTCGTTGGCGCATACACAGTAGAAGCTTTATTGTTGTAACACGCGTGATATTCGTCATTCCACCACCAACCGTCACCCAGTTTTTCACATTCTTCTTGTGTTGAGATGGTTATTTTCCATGGCTTTAAAGCACAATCAGATTTAAAGTGATATGTGCCCTTGGTATCCGTGAAATAATATTCATCGCCAACAATACATGCTGATGGCGATTTTGCACCTATATCTGCAGTTGTAGCAATAACAGTTGCACCATTTTTATCATTTAATCCTGTGATTGGACATGTCGAACATGATATCGCGCCACCCGTAGAATAAGAACCGACTGCACACTTTCCGCTGATGGCAGACAATCCTGTTTCTGCACAATACGATCCGGCTGGACATGGCGTTGGACTTTCTGTACCACCAGAGCATATCGAGCCAGCGGGGCATTTCTCACACGTATCATTAATGACTGGTATGAAAGACATTATTTCTCCATAATCCGCTATACACCCCATTGAATAGAATTTCCCTTCTAGTTCCTCGCACCATTCTGCTGACGTATAACCAGCTTCTGCATAATCGTCCCCCCATGCGCAAACTCCTTCGCGCAACTCATGCGTATATGGACAATAATTATTTGTCAGGAAATACCCCGGGTTACATGACGTATATTCAACCAATTCTTCACAGGTATATCCCGCGGCATTAGCGCCCAATGTGGTCATAATTGCCAACATAGATACGCTGGTTAGTTTTAATATTTTGTTCATTTTAAACACTCCCTTTGTTTAATTTGTTTCCTGTCTTTGCGTCGGTTACGCGCATACAAAACAAAACCACCATTTTTACAAAAGGTGGTCAGGAGGTTCGAAACAATATTTAGGAATTGTGCTGCTTATTCAATATATTCGCATGCCCTCCTGACCACATATAGATCAGGAGATTTTTTCATTTACACACAAAAATGCGCCTTTGGCGCGTCGTGCTTTCGTGCATAGACGCCTAAATAACGGGTTTCGACACCCCATCGGTGAAAAATCCCACCGACATGTGTATTCTAGCATTTTTGCACAATTGAATCAATACTTAAATAAAAGTTTAAATCTGCATAACGTTTTACAAGAATTTTTAATTCTTGTCATTACCGCGCAGGCGGTAATAGGGTCTTTTAACCGTGCGCAACGCGCACCAATTACGTATTCCAGAGAGTAAGTAAATTTTATAG
>JAZNAO010000026.1:0-14787 GCA_045586565.1 Candidatus Enterousia sp.
GGTTTGCAGCATCCATACTGCCTTCGCCCTTGCCGGCACCGACCAAAGTATGCAATTCGTCAATAAACAAAATTATTTTACCATCTGCATCTTTTACGGCCTTTAAAATGGCTTTTAAACGTCCTTCGAATTGTCCACGGAAAGACGCGCCCGCCATCAACGCCCCCATATCCAAGGACAGCAATTGCTTTTTCTGCAGGTTTTCTGGTACATCGCCCGAAATAATACGATTCGCCAACCCTTCGACAATTGCCGTTTTACCAACACCTGGATTACCGATTAAAACTGGGTTATTTTTGGTACGACGACTTAACACCTGAATAGAACGACGAATTTCTTCGTCACGCCCGATAACCGGGTCTAACTTTCCATCCGCCGCCAGTTTTGTAAAATCTGTCGTATACTTTTCAATCGCCTGTTGTGGTGATTCTTGTAAATCATCTGGATTCATATTTTGTATCCTTTTGTTTCATTTTCCCTATATATAGTGCCATAAAAAGCCGTTTCAAGACACAGGAACGATTCCCGCACGTCAAACTTGCACACACAAAATAAATATTCTAAAATCACATCAAAGGACGGAACACATGACACAATTTTCACAATCAGACATTGAACAAATCAAATCGCATGGCCTGGACATTGATACGATTACACAACAGTTGCACAATTTTGAATCTGGATTTCCATATTCCGACATTGAATCTGCGGCAATTATTGGTAATGGTGTAATGCCAATGCTGGGGTCAGAATATGTTGAATATTACAAATCCCACAGAAATAACTATCGCATTGTAAAATTTGTACCTGCGTCTGGCGCGGCAACACGGATGTTCAAAGACCTGTTTGAATTCTTGTCCACTAACATAATGAACGCAACCACCCAGAAAACATTGGACAACCTGGAAAAATTTGCATTTTATGACGATTTAAAATCTTACCTGCCCGTCAACGCAACACCACACGATATAATTGAATGCCTGGTCACAGACCGCGGATTAAACTATGGCAATATGCCAAAGGCACTGTTGCAGTTTCATAAATACGACACGTTCAATCGCACCGCATTGGCTGAACACCTGGTCGAAGGTGCACTGTATGCACAGTCAAACAAAACCGTAAACATACACTTTACCGTGTCGGCTGAACATAAATCTGGATTTAACGCATTATTAGATAAAATCTGCCCAGAATACGAACAAAAATTCGATGTAAAATACAATATAACAATGTCCACCCAAAAACCAGAAACAGATACTATTGCGGTAAACCTGGACAACACACCGTTCAGAAATGACGATGGTTCATTACTGTTTCGTCCGGCCGGGCACGGCGCATTGATTGAAAATCTGAACGATATTGACGGCGATATTATATTCATCAAGAACATCGATAACATATGCCCTGATAACGCACGCGATGATACGACATATCATAAGATGGCGTTGGCCGGTATGGCGATGCAAATTCAAAAACAAATATTTAAATACATACATGCAATTGATAACGGCACCGCAAATATTAATGAAATAAAAACATTTGTGACCGATAAACTGGGGCTGCGAATCTCAGACACAGCGAACATCCGCGACATTTTAAACCGCCCATTGCGCGTATGTGGCATTATCAAGAACACTGGCGAACCCGGCGGTGGCCCATTTTGGGTACGCGGGCCAAATGGTGTTGGTCTGCAAATTGTCGAACCCGGCCAAATTGCCCCAGAAAACATCAACATATTAAAGAACGGCGAATTTTTCAGTCCCACAGACATCGTCTGCATGCCATATGATTACAATGGCAACAAATTCAATTTGGTAGAATTTGTGGACGATACAGCGGGCTTTATATCTGAAAAGTCTAAAAACGGTCGTGCATTACGCGCGATGGAACGCCCCGGTTTGTGGAACGGCGCCATGGCGAACTGGAACACACTGTTTGTTGAAACACCACTGTCGACATTTACCCCGGTCAAAACTATTAACGACCTGTTGGGGGATGGCCACAAAACAAATAATTTATAAAAAATGAAAACAACACTTGACTTTTCTGTATTTTTATTATAAATTTAGCACCGCTATAAAATTAAAGGTAGAGTATTATGCCACGTGTATGTAAAGTTACAGGTAAGAAAACAGAAGTTGGGATGAACGTTTCCCACTCTAATCGTCGTACAAAACGTACATTCTTGCCAAATCTGCAAACATTAAAATTCCACAGTGATATTTTAGGTCGCGATTTTTCATTGCGTATTTCAACTGCTGGCTTGCGCACATTGACCAAGCATGGCGGTCTGGACGCATACGTAATGGCGAAACCTGTATCACGTTTGACCGAAGAAATGGCTGCGATTAAGAAAGCCATTGAAAAGAAAAACGGCAAACCTGCGGCCCCTGCAAAAAAGCCTGTACACAAGGCGAATCGCAGTGCCCGCTTGGTAAAAAAAGTTGATGCGAAACAGGCTGCCTAATCGGTATTGGCAGTGCATCCAGGCCCCGTGGCGGAATTGGTAGACGCGCTTGACTCAAAATCAAGTTCTGCAAGGAGTGTCGGTTCGAGTCCGACCAGGGCCACCAGAAATTAAAATCCCCAAATGGGGATTTTTATTTTTGCCTGTGTCGGACGAAGAACCGTCGGTTCGGGGCGTCAGTTGGTGAAAACAAGCGTATGCGCCGTTTGAACCTTACGCAGCGAAAGGGGCCCATCGCGACGACGCGTCGCAGATGGGAATATACAGTCCGACTAGTCGCAACCAGAAATTAAAATCCCCCAATCGGGGGATTTATTATTTTGCAGTTTCTTCGGGAACAACAGAAACCGTTCTGCGGTCACCGTTACCCTTTTTAAACTTTACAATACCAGCAATCTTCGCAAAGATTGTGTGGTCTTTACCCATACCAACATTTAAGCCAGGATGTACAGATGTACCACGTTGGCGAATAATGATGTTACCTGGGATAACGCGTGAACCGCCGGATTTTTTAATACCCAGTCTGCGTCCCTGTGAATCGCGTCCGTTCATTGATGCCGAACCAGCTTTCTTATGTGCCATAGTTCTGCCTCCTTATGCCTTGATTTCTTTGATTTTCAAAACAGTAATGAACTGACGATGACCGGCAGTGCGGCGATAATTCTGGCGACGTTTTTTCTTGAACACCAAAATTTTGTCAGCGCGTTTCTGTTCAACAACTTCTGCGACAACCTTGGCACCATCAACAAATGGTGTACCAACCTTGTCACCGACCATTAAAACCTGGTCAAATTCAACCGTACCTTCGGCATTCAGTTTTTCAACCTTGATAATATCGCCGTTTGCAACGCGATATTGTTTGCCACCGGTTTGAAAGATTGCATATTCGCTCATATCTTCTTTCTCTTGTGTTTTGTTTGTTTATCTTAAATTTACGCCATTTGGCGAAAAGTTTATGCAGATTCTATGCTTTTTTATATAAAAGTCAAGCGTTTTGTCGAAAAATTTATACAAAAGTGCATTTTTACATACAAAATCACCGTATTTTGCATAAAAAAATGCCCCGACCGGGGAATTTTTTTATTATCTGAAAAAATATTAAGACATTATTAGTGTGAAACTTTCGCTTCGGTCATGACAACATGCTTGCGCAATTTTTTGTCATATTTGCGGAATTTCATTTTGCCTGCTGTATTTTCAGACTTTGTATTTTTAGTTGTGATATAGAAGACGCCAGTTTCGTTATTTCTTAACTGTACAACTTCTTTGCTACCTTTTTTTGATGCCATTTCTTTTGCCTTTTATCTTATTCTGCGACGGATTGTATGTTAAATTTTACTGGAAATCAAGTTTTTTTTATCATATTATATAAAAATCTATAAAAAAGGGCGTATGGCGAAATTGGTAGACGCGCTGGATTTAGGTTCCAGTGGGGAAACCCATCAGAGTTCGAGTCTCTGTACGCCCACCAAATTTTTTCTGTTGTTATTTTTTTTCAAATGTTCTAAATTTTCATTGCTATGAGTAAAGAAATTATCGAAAACATTGATTCACAACAGTTATCAGACGCACTGTCTGAACGTTATTTGTCCTATGCGGTCAGCACAATTGTATCGCGCGCCCTGCCCGATGTTCGCGACGGGCTAAAACCGGTACATCGCCGCATTTTATATTCTATGTTGCGACAAAAACTGGCGCCACATGCCGCGTTTCGTAAATGCGCGACTGTCGTTGGTGATGTGTTGGGTCACTATCACCCACACGGGGACAGTTCTGTTTATGACGCGATGGTGCGATTGGCCCAGGATTTTTCCGTCCGATATCCGTTGATTGATGGCCAGGGAAATTTTGGTAATATTGACGGCGACCCCCAGGCTGCATATCGATACACAGAATCTAAAATGACCGAAGCCGCCATGTTGATTATGGAAGGTCTGGACGAAGACAGTGTCGATATGATGCCAAACTTTGACGGAACGACTGTGGAACCTGTGGTTATGCCGGGCGCATTTCCAAATCTGTTGGCAAATGGCGGTATGGGGATCGCAGTGGGTATGGCAACAAATATCCCAACACACAACGTGGCCGAAGTTTGCGATGCACTGAACCTGGTGGTGGACAAACCTGATGCGACAACCGCCCAGATTATGAAAAAAATGGTCGGCCCAGACTTTCCAACAGGCGGCGTTTTAATCGACAGTTTTGATACAATTGTAAAAAACTATGACACTGGGCGTGGGGCATTTCGTGTGCGTGCACGTTGGGAAATTGAAAACCTGGAACGTGGCGGATGGCAGGTGGTCGTGACCGAAATCCCGTACGGTATTGTGAAATCAAAACTGGTTGAACAAATTGCATCACTGATTGATGCCAAGAAATTGCCATTGGTCGACGACATTATTGATGAATCAACCACAGATGTTCGTATCGTCATAACGCCAAAGTCACGCAATATCCCCGCAGACAAAATGATGGCGCATTTGTTCGCAATGTCTGATTTGGAATATCGTTTCAATATGAACTTTAACGTTATCGATTCCAAGGGCGCGCCACGCGTAATGCCAATTGGGGACGTATTGCGCGAATTTATCGCGCATCAAAAGAACGTATTGCAACGTCGCACGAACTGGCGCCTGGCAAATATTGCACGCCGTTTGGAAATCTTGGGCGGATTGTTGGTTGTATATTTAAATCTGGACAGGGTTATCGAAATCATCCGTAACGAAGATGATGCCAAGGCCGTATTGATTGCTGAATTTAACCTGACAGAAATCCAGGTAGAGGCGATTTTAAACACACGTCTGCGCTCACTGCGTAAACTGGAAGAAATGGAAATCAAACGCGAAGATGCGGCGCTGCGCGCAGAACAGGAACAATTACAGACCCTGTTGGCCAGTGCGGACGCCCAGAACGAACAATTAAAGGCATGGTTTAACGACATCAAAAAGACGTATGACAAAAAGACTAAACTGGGGCGCCGGCGCACAACATGGGCCGAACAAACCGAAGAAATCGTTGTCAACGCTGATGAATTTATCGAAAAAGAACCACTGACCATCATACTGTCAACAATGGGATGGATACGCGCCGCCAAGGGGCATTTGGATTTGAATTCACTGGATATGAAATTCAAAGAAGGTGACGAATTACATTCTGCGTTCCACGCAATGTCGACAGACAAGATTAACCTGTTCGGCGCGTCGGGTAAAATGTTTACACTGGCGGCGAACGAATTACCATCGGCACGCGGGTTTGGTGAATCTGTACGTATGATGGCAGATATCGGCGCAGATGAAGATATCGTGCGCGCGTTTGTACTGGATATGAACGCAAAGTATTTGTTGGTGTCACGTCACGGTAATGGATTTATTATCCCAGGCGACGGATGCCTGGCCCAGACCAAGAACGGCAAACAGGTAATGAACGTTGATGCAAAAAATCCGGCACATATGTGCGTTACTGTCGGTGGCGATATGGTTGCGATGTCGGGGTCTAATGATAAATTGCTGATATTCCCAACATCTGAAATCCCACAAATGTCACGTGGCAAGGGTGTGATTTTGCAAAAATATAACGCCGAACGAACATATGTTTTGGACGTAATGTTCTTTGACGAATCCGACGGATTTGGTTGGACAACCGGGCGCGGCACAACCAAAATGGATAATTGGTCACCATGGCGCGGAAAACGCGCGTCCCAGGGACGAACCGTACCTGTTGGATTCCCACGCAGTGGAAAATTCGGAAAATAAAAAAATCCCCCAAATGGGGGACTTTTATATTCCAATTCTGTGATGTAATTTCATCATGAATATTGATTCGTTTCCAAAATCATCTGTATGATTCGGATTCACACGATATATAAATCCAAATGCACCATCTGTCCATTCACCAAACTTATGACGATACGCACCAGAAAAACGCAATTCACGCATATCTGGACGCAACGATAAATCTGAAATATGCGTATCAACAACATTTAATTCATATCCACCATTTGCATTTTCAATAACATCATATTCTGCATACGCATATTGTAACGCGCCATCTGTAATTGCCAATGGTTGCGCAACACTAAATTCAAAACTTCCAATATTTGCACCAAACGCAAATGCATTTGAATATATATCTGTCAATCCTAATATCACCGCACCCGATGCATCTGATGTTGTTCTGGCAAATGTCGCGCGCGCCGTAAAATCAACCATATCATTTACACGATATTGCGCCAATGCATCAACATATATTGTATCCCCCGCCCCCAGATTTAATAGACCATCTGTCTGGGCCCCCAACAGTGTATCTGTTTCATGCGCCGCACCAATTGTCGCCATAAACGCAAATTTATCATTTGACCACGCGGTATGCGTTTGTGCACCCTGCATCAATCCCAACTTTGCCGGCATATATTGTGATGCAATTGTTGGGTCATTTTCCAACAACCCTTCATCAGTAATCGCACCTGAAAACGCACGCGCACCAAACGACCAATTTCCATTATTATACACCGCATCAGATACGACCGCATTTGATACTAATCCCAACACAGGGTTCGATAAACCACTAAACCGCGATGCACCATCTGTTAAATAGCGCTGATAAGATGCGCCAAAATCCCAATTTCCCGACGTATATCCCAACGACAAATTATCCAATCCGTTCAAATTGTCGTTATACGCACGTTCAGACATAGCCATAGAGAAAGACATATCGCCAATCTGTGTTTTGCGTGCATTATCACGACGTGTTTTAAATTCGCCCAATACATCACCCATATATAAACCACGTTTATCAGATTCACCCAATGTAAATTTGTTTTCCCAAACACGTGGCAAAGAAATACTGCCATCGACACTTTCAACAACATCAAAGAACGGGGCATTGATTGTTGCATTTCGCAAATTCAACACTGATGATGATTTAAAGTTTGTATTCTGTGCCGCCCGCCAATACGCATTACCATTTGTCGACACAATATTATTACCGTCATACACATAAATCTTATGAGACGGACTCATCGCACGTTCCAAATTTATCAGACCATATCCATAAACATCTGCAAATGCCCGCAAATATTCTTTGGATGACAAAGTGTCCTCATAAACATTCGGTGGCAACGCAAACATATCTTTTAAATATGCCGCCAAAGTATCTTCGTCAAATGCCACACCAGACGAATTAGTCTTTAACAGATAACCATCCGCAGTTAAAGCCATTAAATAATAAATCTGTTTATTTGACATATACGGGAACGCCGCACGCAACGATGCCACCGCACCCGCCGCAGATGCCGTTGCCATTTCTGCAGTGGCACCAGCCGCCGAAAAACACCATGGATCGATTCCATTTAATCCCAGTCCTGCAATACCACATTTGCGCGACATGTATGTAACATCATCTGTTTTATCTTCCAGCGTCCCATTGTAATCAATCCACGTTGACAAATACAACGGACCATATTCAGACTTTGTCCCATTTCCATATGATGATATAGAATCTGCCGCAGACGTCCCAATTGCATGCATAACCGCAACAACCGTCATAAAATTATTATCCATATAACTGTCATAAATAATCGGTGCATAGTTTTCAAATGTCGCATCTAACACATTCAAAGATTTATCCGCCCCAGAACCATATCTAAATTCACCCGCCGGCATTAAAACAAATGTTGATGCATCACCATTACGAAACAGCAAATCTGCATATTCACCTTGGCTTTTACTACCTTCTGAATCTACCCTATCATAAACTTTATTTACTTCATCAATATAAACCGCCGTATCTGACGCAGTGCTTTGCGATAACAAGTATGGCATTGTCGACACAGTTTCATATGACGAATTGCGCGACGCATCAATCAATGCAGTATTTGCAACCACCCCTTTGGCAAAAACCTTACTGGTTGCGTCAGTCGAACTATCACTGCGTGCGAAATATAATGCCTCAAAATTTTTATAATCCGTATCTTGCAACTTTTTCTGCACAAAGAACTGATTGTTTTTATCCAAAACATATACAGTATCAACCGTATCCCCCCCAGTTGTATTCAGATAGTAATATCCATCCGTTCCAATATACATTGCAATATCAGACACATTTGTGCAATTGTCACCATCACATATTTCACAATTATCCCCCGCACACGTCCCCACAAACAAACTGCCGTCTGTATCAACATAATATTTTGTATCCGCAACTGTAATAATTGGGCGCGTTTCGCTTTCATCTTTGGCATAAGACAAGACGTATGTAATATCACCAATTGTAATTTTATCCCCTACTTCGACCACATTGTTATTGCCAGAAGCCCCATCTATCAGTGTTGCAACCACATCACCATCGGTTGGTTTATCGATACTGACCCATGTTTGACCATTTCCTGTTCTGTAAATTCCCAATTGTCCATTTGGCACAAATCCATACAAGTCACCATACGAACGACCACCAGCCTCCCATCCGGCGACAATTTTACCCAATGCGGTCTGATAAGATGTTGCAAATGGATTCATCGCCGTCCCAGAATTTGAAAAATCATAATTTGCAACAACTTCGCCCCCCAGCACACTGCCGATTGGTTTATTATAATTTGCGAATTTATCCACAACATCTGTTTTGGCATCAGCACTGGCACTATCTGCATAAGAAATTCCACCGGCACGCCCCAACGAACCAACTGGGTTCACACCATTTGCCGTCACCAACCTGACCGTCACAGGTTTCCCACCACCAGTGGCATTTTTAACCGCCACAGGTTCATTACTGTCCCCGCGAAAAATACTTTTACCCGTATATTCATTGGCCAGCGCAGAATACCCATGCATCATCAACATATAGTTTTGCATCGGTACCAAGATATTATCCGTAATAAAGTTATTCGCGACCTGCTCTGTTGGTCTAAAATAATTAAAGTCCCATTGCCGAATACCATCACCGGTTGGATTCCATCCCTTTAAATTTGCCTGATACGTTGCATCACTGGTTGTGACTGTTCCATCTGGGGCCAAATATGCCGGTCCATACGGCACCGCAAACAGTTCATCACCACTGTCCACCGTTCCACCACCATTACCATTTCCGCCATGGTTACCCGACGGCGGCGGATTATCGTTATCATTACCCGGGTCAAACACATCGGTCAACAATAACAACCCACCAACAACAACGGCGGCACCCGCCGCCGCTAAACTAATGCTTTGGGCAGACGACAGTCCGCTAAACAATCCACCGCCACCCTTAGTTTTATTTTTATTATTATATTGCTTTATCTGATAATCACAGCGTGATGCATCCGCACCATACATCTGCAAGATTTGTGCGGCACGCACATCATTATTCATCAACGCAGTGCAAACAATCGACAATCCCGTTGAATCAACAAAGTTTATATTTGCCCCATTATTTACCAGAATTTGCACCTGTTGAATATCGGCGTTTTTTGCCGCCGCCAACAATTGTGCCGCCATCATAAATTCACTGGACGCCGCCGTTGCCGCAAAAGGCGCAACGAACAGCATAAAAACAAAAACTCTGATAAATTTCATTTATAATTCTCTCTTTACAGACAAATCTTATCATAAGATTGTTTTACCTGTCCAGATAAAAAATAAAAAAACAGTCCGCGAACGCGAACTGTAATCGATAATCGACAACATTTTATCGTTGTTTATCGACACAAACATATTCATATACAATATGACGACGTTTGCATTCAATAATAATCGGTTCTGCCTTTTTCACAGTATCTGGGGCAACAACCTTATTTATCGTAACGTTATTATTGTCACCTGCGACGATAACATTATCACCACCCTTGACGACAACTTTTGCCGTATCTGCCACTGGAACAGGCTGAGGTTTTACAGGCTGTGGCTTTGCCGGTTTAACCGGCGCTGGGTTTACAACAACAATCTGTGTCATAGATGGCACAACCACTTCTGTTTTATTTTTCACAGAATCTGCATCATCCTTTTCTGTATTCTGTTTTGTGCATGATGTGCATTGATTCAATGTCAGTGCCGCAAAAGCACCAACTGCAATTCCCGATGCAACATGCAAAAATATCGCGTCTCTTTTTTTCATTCTTTCACCCTTTTGGTTAAATTGATACTTATATTATAGACAATATTTCTGTTTTGTCAATACATAAGTTATAAAATTTATTTTTCCCTTTGCGCTGTGTTTGCTTTTTTGATATAATTCCCCCAAGAGAGAAAATGAAATTACGCATATTCTTTTTATTACCACTATTATTTATTGGCACGGGTGGTCACGCGGCCATGTCATGTTCGCACGCAAATTTAACACGTTGCCTGGATTCTGTGTGTGCAATAAACATATCGTCAAACCCGGCGGCACGTTGTCAATATTGCGGAACAACTGGTGCTGGCACCCCGCCAAAATCTGGCATGCGCAGTGTGACAATCGGTGCGGCTGCCAAATACAGCATATCGGACAAAGAATTAAAAAAGGCCCCCGATGACCCAGGCGAACGTTATGCATGGGCAACCAAACAATGCATTGCTATGGTTTCTGGATGCACACCTGATGATGTCACCGATGCATACGATAAATTGATTGAACAGTCTTGCACCGCGGCAGGCGTATCGGCAAAAATGTCACAAACCATGGCAGATACTGCAAAAACCAAAACAAAATCAGAATGCGATGCAACGATTCGTTCATGCGTAATATCTGATAAATATTGTATGGCCGATTTTCGCAACTGCACAGAAGACGCAAACTTTGATAAATATTTTGCGACATGCGGTGTTGACGCAACCGGTTGTGACGAATATCTGTCTGAAATTCGTGACGATTTAGTCGCCAATCGCAACCGCACAATAGAAAGTGCAGACGCATTATTGACCCAAATTGTCACCATGCATAAAAACGCACGTGACAATAAATTAAACACGATTAAAACAGGATGCGCGGATAATTCTGCACGTGACGCGTGCATAAATACGGTATGCACCCGCAATATGCCAAACAAATGTGCCGATGGATTTGAAACGGAACGTGCTGTCGCATTTCAATTATGTGAATTCTATGACACGGCATGCGCAACATTGGATTAGTGATGACAGTGAACAAAAATATTTTTAATAATTTCATTATATGCGCAATTTGTGCATTGTTTGCCCACACATCTGATGCGGCGGTTGTATCGCGCACCCAACGCACATCTGTGGCAACACGCGCATCCGTATCCAATAACACTGCGACCGTTGCAAAACCTAAATCCGACACAACCGAATCTGCCCCCGCCCCAGAAATTGTTATCGAAGACAAAACGTCCCAGTTTGATGAAATATTGGGCGAAACAATATCTGATGACACATCCGGGGATAATACAGAATCTGCATTGGCCCAGGCCATACGCGCCCAACGTGACGCAATAAATGCACGCGACGCACAAAATATGATTGAAAGCAAAAACCAGGTTGCGTTTGCAACAAATCAGAACGCATGTGATACAGCACTGCGCAAATGTATGCAATCAAAATGTGGCGATGATTATTCCAAATGTGCAGGTGACACCGATACATCATGGGGCAACAAAATGGATTTATGTCGCATGGACACAACATGTACCGGACATGAATATGCCACATTCGCACCAGAGATTAAAGCCGACCGCGATATGAATGCACGCGTATCCCAATATACATCGATTATTGATTGTGGTAATGAATATAACGATTGTATCATCACCCAATGCGGAACAAATTTCTCTAAATGTCTGGGAAAATCTGCGGGCGACCGCGCAATTGACGCATGTAAAACAATCGCCACACGTTGCACAGAAATGGACAACGGTCTGGCCGCGCGTGCAATGTCCGCATTTGGCACATTACGCCAAGACGCAGAAAAAGCGGTTCAGCGTGACGAAGAACGTCTGTATGCACTGCGTGATGAAATGGCAAAAATGTGCAAATCGCTGGGGGCAATGTTTGACGAACGCACATTAGATTGCGTATATACCATTGAATTCTATGCGGGCGAAGAAAATACATTATTTGCATCTAAAAAGGCCTATGCCGGCAGCAGTTTTAGTTGCACCCCAAATTGGTTTGGAATTGACGCGACCACATTTATGGATAATGCGGCACGTTTAACACGCGAACAGAAATCTGCATCATCTGCGATGTTGGGATCTGGTGCGGGCATGGCGGTTGGTGCAATAACATCGGGCGCAATAGATCGCGCAGTCGACCGGACCAAGGCACAAAACGAATTACGCAAGGCCGAACGCGAAAATAACAAGGCAGAAAAGCAAGCAGAACAATTACAAAATCGCCAACAAAACGCCAATGAAATTCAAGCCATACCAAAACCAACAGAAGAAGAAATACAAAAAGAGGAAACACAAAAAAATATAGCTAAATACAAGGCAATAATTTCTGATACAACAGTCGCAGAAAGCAATCGAAAAAAATTAGAAACAATTGCTGGGCCACAACCCCTGCCACCAGTCACACTGGATACAACATTTAAATCCCCCAATAACGCAGGCAATGTTATACCGCGCACGCAGTTACAAACACAAAAAACACAATGAAACGCGTCTTATTTATCTTTATTGGAATATTGGTCACCCTGCCCGCATTGGCTGCGTCCGTCAATCTTGATAATGCATTACCAGACATACAATCACAGCGTGTAAATTTATTAAGTGCCAACACAAACCAAAATATAAATTCTCATTGGATGCCTGTGGTTGAAAATGACTGCACACCCGCAGAACTAGCAGACCTGAATGCCGCGGCCGGATATCATACAACCCTGGGACACGGCGATGATACCGAAGTATGTATTCCAACAAAATGTAAAAGCGAATATAAATTGGTTGAAAATTACGGCGAATACAACGAGGAAACCGTATGTGTCACCGTGGCAGAATACAATTGCTTAAAAGATAACGGCAAATGGATTGCAGAAACCTGTGAATGTCCGACCAACAAAAAATGGTTTAAGGACACAACACATTGTATAGATGAACATATATATGATTGCCTGCATACACCTGGTGCATTCTGGATGTCCACGGACAAACAATGCAGATGCGAAAACACAAACGAAGAATACAATGAAACCGAAAAAAAATGTGTTCGCAAAGAAAGCCCACAAATCCGTTGCGAGAAGGCAACTGGCAAATGGAATAATGCATCGCAAACCTGTACAGGTGCCAACTGTGGTGAAAACAACTATTGGGATACCAATGACAACAAATGCAAAAGCATGAAATGCAGTGATGCTGATTTATCAAAACTGAATGCCCGTTCTGGAAAAATAGAAAAAAATCAATGCGTTCCAACATCTTGCGTTAACGGATACAGACTGGACGACAACAGATGCATGCTGTTAAACAATTTTAACGCAAAAAAAGACTTAGAAGATGCACAAAAACGATGCAGCGATGCAGGCGGCAGTTGGAATGAAAAAACAAACAACTGTGATAATGCAAAATGTTCTGATAACAGTGTATGGGATACCAAAAACAAAAAATGTGCAAAAATTGGACACGCATGCGAACCGTGGGATCCAATGGCAAAATCCGCAAAATATCAAAGATGTGAACAAAGCATGTCTTTCTGTGAAAACGATACAATTGTATGCATTACAACAGAATGCATAGATGATTACGCTGTGGACCCTGATACAAATATGTGTATAGAAAGCGACAGCTGTCTAAACAAAACAAGTGATAAAAATGCAACTGCCGCATCATGGGACAAGAACGATAATTGCATAATAACACAGTGTCAAAAAAATTACGAACCATCCTCGGATGGGAAATCATGTATCAAGGTAACAAATGCTGAACAACGCTGTCGTAATGCTGGCGGAACATACGAAAACAATAAATGCACATGTCCATCTGGGGGTTGTAAATGCGAATCGAATGAAAGATGGGATGACAACAAAATAAAATGTGTCGACAAAAGTGGTAAACAAGAACGTTGCGATGCATTAAACGGCGAATGGAACACAGATGCAAAAACATGTAATAATGTCAAATGCCCAGATGGAAAATTATTTGACGCAAAACAGATTGAATGCGTCGACAAACTGGAAAAACCACATTCCGAGGAAGAACTTAAAGAGTTGCAACAAAAGGTAGATGATGCCAAGGCCACCGAACAATCGTTTGCCAATCGTATGCTGTCTGGTGCGACCATGGCGGCAACTGGGGCCGGTGGGCAAATGTTGGCGCAATCATTGGCGGAACAAAAGGCAGACGCAGATGCCGAACGTGATATGTCTGCATACCTGGCAACGTTTAAATGCAATTGGGGTTCAAACACTGTCCCAGG
>JAZNAO010000027.1:0-9589 GCA_045586565.1 Candidatus Enterousia sp.
ATCGTAGCCATGTCGTTCTGTGAGCCAAGGAGTTGCTACTCCAATTTGTCTTCCTAAGACCGCTTGGCCTTCCCGACTTCCATCAACACCGACAACATTAGCTGTTGTTGGGGCCTTGGTAAATATAGATTTTGCGCCCCCAGAGACCGTTGTGGCACTTGTGGCATTCGGTAACACACCGTTACCATCTAAAACGACATCAACTTGCGAATATGTGATTTCGCTAGAATTTGATGGTTCGCCACGCAAATAAAATATATATTTGTTACCCGATTGACCTGTAACAATCATATTGGTGTCTTTGCCCTGGTTGTCACTTGCGGGTGATATGAACATTGTGCGTTCGCCTTGGGTGACATCTATATCAAAAATACCGTCACTGCCAACAAATGCATCTGTGATTTGTTCTCCGTTGGGCAGTGTTATCATCGTCACCATGCCATTGCGCAATTTAATGGGTAACACAGTTCCAGGGGCCCATGCCAACTGTGCATAACCAGGTTTTATACTTCCTGATGTCATATTTGCTGTTGGGTTATCCCATGCCGATTGTATACCTGCGATAACAGGTGTCTCGAACATGCATATTGCACATAAGACAGAAACACTTAAACCAAATACATTTTTCAAGCTCATACCAACCCTTCCATTTTCTACGTTTTTATTTTGCGTTTTGTAACACAGTGTCCAGCGGATCGCCGTCCCCAGATATTACGGTATATTCTGTTACACGTAACCCCAGTGGGTTTTCAATACGATCTGCCCATTTTATTTTTGTGCCATTATCCGCTTCTATTCTTACCTTGATTGTATAATCTTTTTCAGGGGTTCGTCCAGTATTATCTTCACAAAAATAGCGAAATTTTACCTGATATGCTTTTTCCGCGGGCAGATACATCGGTGTTCCCTTTTCAAATGTTATCGGACAGTTGAATTCCAATCCCGATGCGTTTCCCATCAACGCATTAAACAGCATTGTGTTTGTAAATGCAGAATAAACACTGTCGCTGGACAAGGTACGCACAGCGCCGTCGACACCATTCCATTTCTTTGTCATGGCTGCCTTGTTATCAAAGATTTCATTACGATGACGTACGTATTCGCGCACAAATGTTGTTTTATAATTGTCCAAGTTTATACTGTCTGGTTGCATTTCGACCAGTTTAACTTCTAAATCATCACGCACATCTGTCATCAAGAAAAATATTTGTGGGCGATTTAGTGGAAATAAATTATATATGGTTATCATCAACACGGACAACACAACCAGCGACATTGCCAACACAAATGTCATCAGTCTTGATATTAAAACTGGCGGTTCTACGCGGTTTTTCACGAAATGCTCCCCCTTTAATAAGATGATTGTAGACAAAAAAGCGCATCCTATGCAAGGGAAAAAGTTGCAAAAACAAAAAATTATGTTGAATTACGTCTGTAAAATAGTGCTTGCACACTTTTGTAAAAAATATTATAATATTTCCGCTTGATTTTTTGTATTGGTGTGCTATTGTGTCCCAGACTATTGTGTGGCATGCGGTGCAAAAGACGGGTGTTGTATGCAGCTCTAGGGGCATAGTTCAACGGTAGAATATCGGTCTCCAAAACCGCGGATGAGGGTTCGATTCCTTCTGCCCCTGCCAAATAATAGTTGTGGGTAAATTACGTAATTTTAGGCAGTTTTTTATGAAGAAAATACTGGAATTTATTAAATCTGTTCGACGCGAATGGTTTAAAATTGTATGGCCATCACGTGACAGTGTTATTCGTGCAACAATCATGATTTTGGTGTTTTCGGGTCTGGCGTCACTGTTTTTCTTTGTGGTGGACAGTGTGTTAAACGCGATTGTTGGGTGGATTTTCTAATAACGGGCAAAGGAAACGGATATGGAAGAAAAAATGCAGTGGTTTGTTGTTAATGTTCATACAAGTTGCGAAGACAAGGTTGCGCGCGGTCTGCGTGAACAGATTGATAAACGTCGTTTAAATGCGTTGTTTGGTGAAATTTTGGTGCCGACCCGCGAAGTGACAGAAATCAAGGGCGGTAAACGCGTCAAAAGTGAAAAGAAATTTTTCCCAGGCTATATCGTTGTTCAGATGGTTATGAATAATGAAACATTTACCTTGGTAAAACAAATACCTCAGGTTGTTATGTTCTTGGGTGCAAAAAATAAACCAATCGCGGTCAGTGAAGAAGAAGCGCGCCGCCTGTTAAAGCAGGTCGAAGAGGGTTCTGTTGTGGCGGACGATGTTGTGTACGAAGTTGGTCAAGAAGTACATGTTATCGATGGGCCATTTGCGGGCTTTAATGGTGTTGCGACAGCGGTTGACAATGTAAAGCAAAAAATGACCGTGACGGTTCTGGTGTTTGGTCGTGAAACCAGCATGGAATTAGAATTCGAACAGGTCGAACGGGTCTAAGAAAAAGTTTTTGTGGTTTTCTGAAATTTATTCTGTAAAATCACAGCAAACCGTGGTAGATACGCCATATCGTACCACGACACAAACGAAGAAAAAACGGAGTGAAAAATGGCAAAAAAAGAAGTTAAGGGATTGGTCAAATTGGTCGTCCCTGCAAAGCAGGCTAATCCTGCGCCACCAATTGGTCCGGCGTTGGGTGCGGCTGGTGTAAATATCGCAGAATTCTGCAAACAGTTTAACGATCAGACAGCTGATAAACAGCCTGGAATGCCAATTTCATGTATTATCACTGTTTATACAGATCGCAGTTTCGATTTCATTATGAAATTGCCACCTGTATCGTATTATATCAAGAACGCGTTGAAACTGAAAATCGGTTCTCATAAACCAGGTCGTGATTTTGTTGGCACATTGTCCAAGGCACAATTGAAAGAAATTGCCGACGCAAAAATGCCTGACTTAAATTGCTCTACCATTGAATCTGCAATGAACATCGTTGCGGGTGAGTGCCGTTCTATGGGGGTAAAGGTGGAGGAACAATATCATGGAATTAACAAAGAAACAGCAGACTTGGAAGAATTTAGACACAGACAAAGTGTATGCTTTGGCTGATGCGATTGACGCGTTGCGTGAATATACATCCAAGAAATTTGATGAAACACTGGAAATCGCTATCCGTTTGGGTATCGATGTGACCAAGGCAGACCAGAATATTCGTGGTATGTTATCTTTGCCAAATGGCACAGGTAAATCCGTTCGCGTTGCAGTATTTACTGCCAATGCCCAGGACGAAGCGAAAAAAGCGGGCGCAGACGTTGTTGGTGGCGAAGAATTGATTGATTCTGTTGCGGCCGGCAATATCAATTTTGACCGCGTAATTGCGACACCTGATATGATGCCAAAAATGTCAAAGATTGCACGTGTTTTGGGTCCAAAAGGCTTGATGCCGAATCCAAAACTGGGTACTGTGACAAATAACGTTGCCGAAGCGGTTGCGACGGCCAAGGCTGGTCAGATTGAATACCGCGCTGAAAAGAAGGGTATTATCCACGCGGGTATTGGTAAAATGTCATTTGAAACTGCAAAATTGGTTGAAAATGCAAATGCCTTGATTGATCAGTTGAAAAAAGTTAAACCTGCATCCGCCAAGGGTCAGTATATCTTGGGTATTTCCGTTGCGACAACCCAGGGTCCTGGTCTGAAAGTAGACGCAAAATAATAAACGTGATTGTGGCATAATGTCACAATCACAAACAGATTTCTGTCCAAGACTGATGGTGTGGCGACACAACGCTGCTTAATTGCCATCATAGACAAAGAAAAGATTCTTTGGGGCAGGAACAAAAGCCCCACCTGGGGGAAACCCTGGATGGAAAGTTAACAAAACAGAAGCTTGAAGGAAAAATAGATGAGACGCGAAGAAAAATCAGATTTGATTTCAGCGTTGCAATCATCCCTGAAAGATGCGAACGGTGTTTTCGTCATTGAAAACAACGGTTTGACAGTTAAAGAATTCGAAAGCCTGCGTAATGAATTGCGCCCATTGGTTTCGGTATTCAAGGTTGTTAAGAACCGTTTGATGAAATTGGCGTTAAAAGACACTGAATTCGAACCTGTATCTGGTATGTTGAAACGTCCAACAGCGGTTGCGGTTGCAACAGATGCGTTGGCGGTTACCAAAGTTTTAGCAAAATTTGCTGAAACACATCCAAATTTAAGCATTTTGGGTGGTAAAATGGATGCAGACGTCTTAAATGCGGATGGTGTATTGCAATTATCCAAGCTTCCTTCCCTGTTGGAAATCCGTGGCACAATTGCGCGTATCTTGGTCGAACCAGGTTCACGCCTTGCACGCGTTTCTGCAGAGTATGGAAAAAAAGAACAATAAAATCAGAATAGCGATATTCTGACCTAAACAAACTTAGGAGTAAAAAAATGGCAGACATTCAAAAATTAGTTGAAGAATTGTCAAAATTGACTGTTTTGGAAGCAGTAGAACTGTCCAAAGCATTGGAAGAAACATGGGGCGTTAGCGCGGCTGCAGCTGTTGCAGTTGCTGCGGGTCCTGCTGCTGCGGCGGCCGAAGAAAAAACAGAATTTGACGTTGTATTGGCAGAAGTCGGTGCAAACAAATTGGCTGTTATCAAGGCTGTTAAAGACATCACAGGTTTGGGCTTGGGCGAAGCCAAAGCATTGGTTGAATCTGCACCAAAAGCTGTGAAAGAAGCAGTTGCAAAAGATGAAGCTGAAAAATTGAAGGCTACATTAGAAGCAGCTGGTGCCAAGGTTGAAGTAAAATAATTCAGCCCTGGAACCGGATGGTTCTGAAAATACAGTCATATGAAAATATGACAAAACGCCGCCCGCGTGGGAAAAATTCCCGTGCGGGCACAACGGCGTAAAAGACGAAAGTCAAAAAAACAAGAAAAAAGTCGCGGCATTACATGTCGCAACCGTTTGCAAAACGCATAAAAAAAAGGATTAAAACCGATGGCAGTTATCCAGAAATATAGAAAATCTTTTGGTAAAGGTATTTTGCAAACTCCGCTTCCTGATTTAGTTGAGATTCAATATAATTCCTACAAAGACTTCTTGCAGGCAGATGTTGAACCGCAATCCCGTAAAAATATGGGATTACAAAATGTATTCTCCTCTATGTTCCCAATCAAAGACTATGCCGGCATTGCCGACCTGGAATTTGTGGAATATACATTGGATAAACCGGTGTATAACGTAAAAGAATGCATGCTGCGTAACTTGACATATTCCAGCAAGTTAAGATTGAAGCTGAGATTGATTTTATGGGACATCGCCGAAGATGGCAAAAAGACTTTGCGCGATATCAAGGAACAAGAAATATTCATGGGCGAAGTGCCGTTGATGACAGAACGCGGCAGCTTTATCGCATCCGGTGTGGAACGTGTTATTGTTTCCCAGATGCACCGTGCCCAAGGCGTTGTGTTTGCAACAACCAAAGAAGCAAAGGTTGCTGGAAATCCAATCACATATACTGCGCGTATTATCCCAGAACATGGGTCTTGGATTGATTTTGAAGAATCCAAGGGCGTAATTTATGTTCGCATTGACCGTCGTCGCAAAGTGCCGGCTACTGTATTATTACGTTGCCTGCCGTCATGCGAAGACGAAAAGAAATGGTTGGCTGATCCACGTAAACCAACAATTCGTGGTATGTCAGATACAGAAATTCTGTCGGCGTTCTATAAACGTATACCATTGTCTTTTGACGGCAAATTGTGGACTGGTGAAACATCTGCATTCGAAGGTTTGGATAAATATCGTTTGAACTATGATTTGATAAATCCAAAAGATAAGAAGATTATTGCGTCCAAAGGCGATCGTTTGAACGGCAAACGTATGAAGAAATTGCTGGAATCCAAGAATTTTGGTATTATGCCAGAATCTTTGATTGGCGAATTCTTGTTTGACCCGATTATGTCTGGGGATGAAGTTGTATTCCCGTCTGGCACAGAAATTACCGAAGAAGTATTGTCTGATTTGGATAAAATGAATATCAAAGAAATCAGCTTGATTTCAATTGATAATACCACAATCAGTGCACATATGCGTAATACTTTGTTGGCGGACAAAACAACAAACCGCGAAGAAGCATTGATTGAAATTTATAACATCATCCGTCCGGGTGAACGTCCAACACTGGAAGCGGCAATCAATCTGTTTATGCGCCAGGGTTTTGAACCTGCATACTATGATTTGTCTGCGGTTGGTCGTTTCAAGATGAACAAACGTCTGAAAATTGATTCTGGCAAAAAACCAGAAGATGAACGTTTGTTGACCAAGGGTGACTTCTTGGCTGTGTTAAAGACACTAACAAATATCATCGACCGCAAAGATACAGTTGATGATATTGATAACTTGTCAAATCGTCGTGTTCGCACGGTTGGTGAATTGTTGGAACAGAATTTCCGCACAGGTATGGTTCGCATTGAACGTTTGGTTCGCGAAGCGCTGTCTTCACCAAATATCGCCAATATGCAACCACAAGACGTAATCAATGTTAAACCATTGATGTCTTTGGTATCTGAATTCTTGGGGACATCACAATTATCCCAGTTTATGGATGCGTATAACCCATTGGCAGAATTGGAACACAAACGTTTAATTTCTGCATTAGGACCTGGTGGTTTGAACCGTGAACGTGCCGGTATTGATGTTCGTGACGTTCATCCAACACACTATGGTCGTTTGTGCCCAATTCACACACCCGAAGGTGCCAATATTGGTTTGATTAATCACTTGTCATCTTATGCACGTGTGAATCCATACGGCTTTATTGAAACGCCATATTACGTTGTTGAAAACAGCAAGATTACCGACAAAATGGTATACTTGACTGCGGACGAAGAATTGGGACACAAAATTGCCCAGGGTAATACCCCAATGACATCTGCGGGCGTATTGGCCGAAGACATGGTAACTGCGCGTGTTGACGGTGAATTTACAATGGTTCCAAAAGAAGAAGTTGATTTAATCGACGTTGAACCACGCCAGGTGGTATCGATTGCAACAGGTTTGATACCGTTCGTTGAAAACGACGACGCGAACCGTGCATTGATGGGTTCAAACATGCAACGTCAGGCTGTTCCATTGATGCGTGTCCAGGCACCATTGGTTGGTACAGGTATTGAACGCGAAGTTGCACGTGATTCCCGCACTGGTAAGGTTGCAAAACACAGTGGTATTGTTGAATCTGTGGATGCGAACCGTATCGTGGTAAAATGTATGAACAGTCGCAACGTCGTGACAGGTGTAGATATCTATAACTTGGAAAAATTCGAACGTTCCAACAGTGAAACATTGATTCACCAAAAACCATTGGTCAAAGTTGGCGACCGTATTTCTGCGGGCGACATCATTGCCGACGGTTCATCAATGAACTATGGTGAATTGGCGTTGGGCCGCAATGTCTTGGTTGCGTTTATGCCATGGCGTGGATATAACTACGAAGACTCTATCGTTATATCTGAAAAGATTTCACGCGATGACGTATTCACATCTATCAAGATTGTTGAAAAAGAATTCAAGGTTCGTGATACCCAGTTGGGTCCAGAAGCCTTAACACGTGATATTCCGAACGTTGGCGAAGAAGCATTAAAGAATCTGGACGAATCCGGTATCATCTATGTTGGCGCACGCGTAAAGCAGGGCGACATCTTGGTTGGCCGCGTAACACCAAAATCTGAAACATTGCTGACACCAGAAGAAGCGCTGTTGCGTAACATCTTTGGTGAAAAGGCATTAAATGTTAAAGATACGTCTTTGCGCGTTGGTCCAAACGAAGAAGGTACAGTTATCGGTGTAAACGTTCTGACACGTCATGGTGTCAAGAAAGACGAACGTACCCAGATGATTGAATTGCAGAAAATCGAAAAGATTAACAAAGATCGCGAAGAAGAAATCGCCATTATCGAAAAAGGTTTTGCAGACCAAATCTTCCAGATTGCTGAAAACATGGTAATCGAAGCAGGCAGCGGCAGCTTAAAACCATTTGTCGGTAAAAAATTGACAGGCGAAGTATTCGAAGGTGTCCGTCCATCTGACGTCAAGAAATTGGTTGTCAAGAACAAGGAAGCCCAGGCAAAGATTGACGAACTGCGCGAACAACATGTTTTGAAATTGAAACTGTTGAACGAAAAAGCAGATGCCGAAGTATCCAAGGCAACCGAAAGCAATTCTTTGAATGCCGGTGTATTAAAAGAAGTAAAAGTATACATCGCACACAAGATGAAATTGCAGCCTGGTGATAAAATGGCGGGTCGTCACGGAAACAAGGGTATCGTGTCCAAGGTTGTTCCAATCGAAGACATGCCACACTTGGCCGACGGTACACCGGTTGACATCGTATTGAACCCATTGGGCGTACCATCACGTATGAACATTGGCCAGATTTTGGAAACTCACCTTGGAATGGCGGCCCGCACATTGGGCGCCCAGATTGGTGCTGTTCTGGACGAAGTAAAGGCCAAACGTGCGGTCACAGATGATCTGCGTACAGTAATGGGCAAGGTATACGGCAAAGCAACATCTGAAAAACTGGAAAAAATGACAGACACAGATGTTCGCGCCCAGGCAGCACTGTTGCGTGACGGTGTTCCAATGGCAACACCAACATTTGACGGTGCGACCCCAGAAGACATTCGCAGCATGCTGAAATTGGCAAAGTTACCAGAAACAGGTCAATTTGACTTGTACGACGGTATGACTGGTGAAAAGTTTGCCCGTCCGGTAACTGTTGGTATTATGTACATGTTGAAACTGCATCACTTTGTTGATGACAAGATTCACGCACGTTCAATCGGCAGTTATTCATTAGTAACACAACAGCCATTGTCTGGTAAAGCCCACATGGGTGGCCAGCGTTTGGGTGAAATGGAAGTATGGGCACTGGAAGCCCATGGTGCCGCCCATCTGTTGCGCGAAATGTTGACGGTAAAATCTGACGATATCACCGGCCGAAACAAGATGTATGAATCCATCATTTCCGGCAGCAATGATATCCAGACCGGTACCCCAGAAGCATTCAACGTGTTCGTTCGTGAATTACGTGGATTGGGTCTGGCAATGACACCAAAAAAAGTAGATTAGTTGTTAGCATTGGTGTGGGATATCCCACACCCTAACCACTAGCCACTAACAACTAAAAACTATTTTACAAGGAGCGAAATATAATGAGCAATATGTTGCAAAAGATATTTGGACAAATTGAAACCAAGGAACAGTTTGACGCCCTGCGCATCACAATTGCATCCCCCGAAGAAATTCTGTCCTGGTCCCATGGCGAGGTTAAAAAACCAGAAACCATTAACTATCATTCCATGAAACCAGAAGCAGAAGGTTTATTCTGCCAGCAGATTTTCGGTCCGGTCAAGGATTACGAATGCGCATGTGGTAAATATAAAAGAATCAAGTTCCGTGGCGTTGTTTGTGAACGTTGTGGCGTAGAAGTTGGTTCTTCTGCCGTTCGTCGTGAACGCATGGGACACATTAAATTGGCGATGCCTGTGGCGCACACATGGTTCCTGCGCGAAGGTAAAATCGCGACATTGTTGAATAACTTGCCACAAAAGAAATTGGAACAGGTTATTTCATACGATGCATATATCGTTATTGAACCAGGTTTAACAAATCTGAA
>JAZNAO010000028.1:0-8511 GCA_045586565.1 Candidatus Enterousia sp.
TTTTACAAGAATTTTTAATTCTTGTCATTACCGCGCAGGCGGTAATAGGGTCTTTTAACCGTGCGCAACGCGCACCAATTACGTATTCCAGAGAGTAAGTAAGTTTTATAGACCCTGTTCCTGCCTACGCAGGAATGACAATTTTCTTGTCAGAAAATTGTAAAAAATACCACGCTAAACTTTTATTTATCAATGTATTTGCATTAAATCCGATTTTCTGATAAAATATTCATGTCGGTGGCGGTTGCCACTGATGGGGTGTAGAAACCCTTGAAAACGGTGTTCTGAATCAAGTGTTCAGGATAGATTTTCTCCAACCACGGGGTTGGAGGGTGGTGAATATATTGAATAAACCCACTATACCGTTTTATAGTTTCTAACCTCCAACCGCTTTATTTAATATCGCGGTTTTTTTGTTACATATATGAAACGAAAAAAGGAGAAAGAAATATGAACAAATTATTAAAACTAACCGGCGTATCGGTTGTGGCAATTATGACCGCAATGGGTGCCAACGCCGCGGGATATACCTGTGAAGAATTAATCGAATACACATCGTGTAATACCGGGTATGCATTGTTAGAGGGTGACTGTGTATGTGATGGCGGATATTACACAAATGGTGATAAATGCACCATCTGTCCGATTGGAACATATTCATCTGTTAATGCGTCGGAATGTACAACATGTCCAACCACTGGCCTGGTTGACCCAGATAACAATGCGATTGTTGCGACGACTGCATCCACCGGTTCAAAAAACATCAGCGCATGTATAATCCCAACAAATGTGACAATAAAAGGCGAAACGGGTCTGTATCACTTTAAATCCAGCTGCGCGTATTCTGGATTAACACCTGGAACCAGTTCTGGCGGTACAGATATAGCCGAAGAACAAGTAGCATGCGAAACAACAGATATGGGTGGGCAATGGGTTGACGGAAGATGTGACTGTGGGGATATGGTGTGGTTTTATTCCCAAACATCAGAACAAGGCATGTGCGTAGGTGATAATGACAGGTTGGAAATGCTGAAAATCTGTGATGCATCTGATGTTGCATCTGTTGATTTTGGTGACGGAGAATGTAGATGTGATGACGGAAATTCGACAATCTGTGATGCAGAAAATGGTTGCGCGTGTGAATAATGATACAATCCCGCCAGTTTGGCGGGATTTTTTATGCGCTGTGGCGGTTGATGGCTTCGCTTATTTCTTCCAGTGATGCGTTGCATGGCAGTAATGGTTCAAACCACACATTTGCCATCCCAGAATGCATTTTGCCGTGTTTTGGCCAATACAGGCCCGCATCTGTGCCAACCGGCAAAATCGGCAATTTTAATGTGTATGCCAACATCAACAGTCCACGTTTTAATGGGATTCTTTCGCCGGGTTTTGCGCGGGTGCCTTCGGGGAATATCACCAGGGTATATCCGTCCAGAACGCGCTTTTCAACGTCGGCCGCCAATTGTTTCATATTTGTTTTACCGCGTGCACGATTTACACCCAACATGCCACAGCGCCAAAATGCCCAACCATAAATCGGAATCCATAATAATTCGCGCTTCATTATAAAAAATGTGTTTGGCATAACCCGGGAAATTGCCGCAATTTCCAAAATAGACATATGCTTGGCGGCAACAATTGCCTTGCCGTCCAGTCTTTTGTTCCCGTCGGGCAGGTTTGGGATACCGTTTTCTTCGGTTGATGGATAATGCACGGTATATTTAATCCCGCAAATCAGGCGCGCCAATACCAATGTGCCGGCCGCATCTGCAAATACCAATTTACGTGATAATTTCTTGGATACCAATCCAATCAACAATAATGGCGACCATAACACAAAATAAATTGCCAATGTGATTTTAAAAATAATTGTTCGGAACATGTTTTTCCTTTTGTTTAACTTTCTTTGATTCCAATCATTGTCACGATGTATTTTATATATTCTGTGGCCCATCTTTCAAGTCTTTTTGATGGGGGCATTCCGGTTAAAATTGCCGGGCACGCGATAATTTGCGTGTTGGGCAGCTCGCTTTGAATTAAATATGTGGCGCGATTCATATGGTCTTCGGTGGTGATAACAACCACGCGTTCCAATGTGCGTTCGTTGGCGATTTTCTTTATCGCCAGGGCGTTTTGATATGTGGATTTAGATTGTGATTCAATTATCGCAGGGCGTTCTGTTTCAATACTGGTGGCGCCTGCGCCAATGATATATAAGTCAATGTTTGGATATTCGTTTAGTTTTCGCATCGCAAATGGAATGCGACGTTCGTCACCCGTCAGGACAAATATACTGTCGTCTGGGAATATTTCACCACATGTGCGGGGGGCGTGCGATCGAAACAGCATGCCACCGATAATAAAGCAACTGAATATTATAAAAGATGGTGTTAAAACCCGACGTATCATTATTTCTTAGCTGTTTTTTAATATGTTAAATGTTGTGCGGCGGGTGACCCAGATTGCAAACACCATAATCGCAACCGGTAATAAGAACAGCGTAACCCAACCGCCACCGCCCAGACCAATCATTGACATCAATCCAACACGGGCCGAATGCGCTGTCGATAATATCAATAATAATATTGGCGCGGCAGCGATAAAACCGATACCTGTCGCAAGCAGGCATATTTTTGCAACGATTATTTGCATTTGTCCCGCCACAAAGTTATCTGATGCACCAATCTGGTTTAATATTTCTAATTCGCGGCGGTGCAACATGGCCGTGTTGCGTGCGATGTATGAAATGCAAATCCCAATCGCGCCCAGGGTCAGGATTAGTATAAATGATGACATCAGTATCATTTTCCAACCTGTGCTGGTGGATGATTTTAAAGCGGTTGCGTGGGGTAAGAAACGTGCGTTTTTGGATATCTGTTCGCCGACTGATTCCAGGTCAGATTTGGTTTTAAATTGTATTTCCCACATTTTGGGCAGATAATTTTTCAAAACGCTGCCCCCGGAAATCCACGGTGCCATTAAATCTTGCATTTGGGTGTTGGTGATTTCGTTTACCGATTCGATTTTGTCTGAATTTTCAGTAATAATTTTTTGTGTTGCGTCGGTCTTTGACGTGTCCATAACCTGGACAGTGGCGAATAATTCCCATTGGTTGTTCCAACGCATGACGCCGGTACCAATAGATAACACCAACCCCAATGCCAACACAGACAAAAATGTCAACAGTGACATAATTATCGTCATAAAGACGGATTGATCATGAACCAACGAAAATACAATCGGTTTTTTCATTATGCGTTTCCAATATCGTCAAATTGTTTAGATAATTCTGTGAAATAATTTTGTGGTTTTGGACCGCGCCAAATCTTTTTAGATTCCGAATCGGGTTTTGTGGCGACTGTATTTTGTTTCCCAGAAAAACCAACACGATGATTTTCAACACGTATCACTGGGAATTTATATGTTTCCATCAACTTTTTACTGTGTGTGGCCAGGATAATTGTTGTGCCAAACATTTTGTTCATCTGAATAAATAATTCCATCAGGCGCGATGCGTTTTCATCATCCAGATTGCCGGTTGGTTCGTCGGCCAGTAAAATTGAAGGTTGAACGATAATTGCGCGCGCAACAGAAACACGTTGCTGTTGACCGCCGGAAAGTTCGCGTGGGTTTGCGTCCGCATATTTTCCCAGGCCAACCCAATCCAGAACCTTGGCCACCAGTTTTTTTATTTTGTGTTCGGCAACGCCACGTACCCGCAGGGGCAGGGCAACATTATCAAACACAGACAGGTGTGACAACAGTGAATATTCTTGGAAAACAATTGCCATTTTTTGGCGGATGCGTGTTATTTCATCACGTGTCATATCATTTGTAACCTGACCAAACAGTTTTATTTGCCCGCGTGATGGTTTGTGTAATTGATATATCAGGCGCAATAATGTTGTTTTGCCCGCACCAGATGCCCCAGATAAAAAGTAAAATGCACCATTGCTGATATTAAAGGAAACATCAGTCAGTATTTCGGGCGTTCCGTCATAGCGTGCGGCAACATTTGCAAATGATATCGCTGTCTTTTCTTCCATGGTTCGAATATAATCAAAAAAAAATTTATCGTCAAATAAATAAAAGAAAAAATATGCTTTTTTTGAAATGCAAGTAAAAAAATTTGGGATATTTATCAAAAAATGTTTTTCGTTATTTGGATAATGTTCATTTTTATGATATACTTAGGAAAAAATATGGAAGGGAGTATATTATGAAAAAATTGATTTCCGGGATGGTTTTGTCTGCATTGGTTGCGCCTGCATTTGGGGCGCCTGTGCCGGTTGCATCAGAAAAAATGACGTTTGGCGACACTATTGCCAGCTGGTTTGATGGTACGTGGTATGGTGGGATTCGTGGGGAATTGTCGTTTTTGAATTGGAAAAACGAATATTCGGCCAGTGATGTGGACGTTGATGGGCGTTCTGATAAGTATTCTATGGAACCGGTATTTGGTGGTTCTTTATCTTTTGGTCATATGTTTAACGAAAACTGGCGTGGCGAAGTAGAAGCAGGGATGATTGGTCGATTCACAGACAGTGGATATGGTGCAGATTTTGAATTGACGATACCATATATGTCTTTAAATGTAATGTATGATTTCACAGAACCTCAGGTGCAAGGATTATATGTTGGTGGTGGATTGGGTTTTGCGTTGCCTAAATTAGATTTTGATACGGGTGCGATAAATATTCAAGAACGTGCAGTGTCGCCAATGTTTGCATTGATGGTTGGTTATTCATATGAAATGTCTGAAAATGTTTCGTTGGATTTGCGTTATCGTTTGTCTGCATTATTTGGCCCAGATGGCAAAGAAAATAATGTAAATGATTTTATTGGTGAATATTTCGAGGTTGATACTGGATTCATCCTGGATAATTCAATATCGCTGGGGCTGAGATACGAATTTTAAAAAAAATTAGGAAAAGGCAGAAAAGGGTCTTGACCCCGATTCGCGATTTGTGATAAACTATACGACAGAGAAGAGAACTTATGAAAAACGAACTGAAAATATCAACGTTGTCCATTGTTTGTGTGCTGTGTTCAGCGTTTGTTGCGCCTGCATTTGCGGCGGCGCCTGTGCGTTCCTTGGGTGGGGTCGGAACGTATTCCAGTGCGTCAAATGCTGCATCGGCCAAGGTGTCTGGCACCACAGGTGGCAGTGCGATTAGTGCGGTTCGTGGTGGTTCAATGCGTGTGAATAATTCGTCGTCCAATGGTGTGTCTGCGACAACTGGGGCGAATGGTACAACGTCAACGCGCGTTGCCGCAACCCCACGTTTATCAATTGGAAAGTATTTGTCTGGGTCTGCGACGTTGGGTAATACGTCGGTGGTTAGACCGGGTTCTTCGTCCGGTGGCAGTGTTGGTGGTGGAAAAAATTGGGAAGAACGTATTCAGATTTTAGAACAGTTTATGGGGTATAATCCAGATGTCCCAAATATTCCGGCTCGGTTGGGTGTTATAGAGGTTGATATTGAAAATTTAAAGGCCGATATGTCTACACTGACGGGTGGTGTGGTAACGGATGTTGAATATGATGGTGGTGTGTTTACCGTGTGGATGTATAAAGACGGTAAAGAAACATCTGTGACATATGATTTAAATCTGGATTTTGTTTCTGCGGAAGATGTTGAATCTGTTGAATTGCAATTGGTGGAATTGGAAACCAAATTAAATGATATTGTTGGTGAAAATTTTGTGACCGATTCGGATTTGGTGGATTATGCACTGGTGTCAGATTTGGATGCGGCGCGCGCACGTTTAGTGGCGGCTGAAACAGAAATTGCAGAGTTGCGTAAAACTTTGGATTCGATGGGTGATTCGGTTGGTGCAGAACAATTGGCTGGTATTGAGTCGCGTGTTGTGGCATTGGAAAATGCGAAAGATTTGAATGTTGACGATATTGCTGCGTTACAGACGGATGTGGCGGCGTTAAAGGCAGATGTTACAACAACATATGCAACCAAGGCGGCATTACAGAATCTGGAAAATGCGTTGTCGGGGTATGTGACAATCGATTCGTTTAATACGACGTTATCGGGCAAGGCAAATGTTGCCGATGTTTATACCAAGGCCCAGGTTAACGAATTGGTTGAATCGGCGGGCAACTTTAACCCAGAATTATATTATGACAAGAACACGATTGATGCCAACTTTGCAACCAAGGCTGATATTCCAACTGTTCCGGTAAAGGTTTCTGAATTGGAAAATGATGCGGGGTATGTTGATGCGGCGGCGCTAAATGCGGTCAAAGTGATTGCGGATGGTGCGGCATCGATGGCATCTTTGAATGCCGAAGATATTGCCGAGAACGCAAATGTAATTGCAGGCCTGGATGGAACATATGCGACAGATAAAGATTTGTCGGATGTTCGCCAAGAATTGGTTGACCAAATAAATACGGTTACCGGTGGTCGTGCATTGGGTGGTTTGGCATATAAGAATACTGTGGCGACGGCGGAAATTGATGATAATGCCGTTACCATGGACAAGATAAATACAACTGCGTTAAATGGTGGCATGGCGATTGTTCAAAATGTCGGCAACAAGACCCAGTTGGTTCCGATTGTTATAATCGACGAAAATGGAAACGAAATATAATATCGGAATATGGCGAGAGCTTTGATTAACAAAAAACGGTTGCGCCTTAGAATCGCACCACAACAAAAAAGGAAGAAAAGATGAAAGTAAAAAATATTGCTTTTTCAGGATTTGCTGCGGCAATCTTGATGGGTGTTTGCGGTGCGGCACAAGCGGCCGATCCGATCAGATTGGCATCCCAGGGCTATGTTACCAACCAGGTTGGTGCAGTTGATGCCAAGGTTGCCACAAAGCAAGACAAACTGACCGCGGAAAACGGTAGCCAGAGTATTATCATCAATACTGATGAAAATGGTAATTTGACAACAATTGAAGTTGACACAGACTATATTGCAACAAATGACGCTGTTACAGAAGCGATTGGTGATGCAATTACTGGTGGTGAAGAATTTAAGGAAGCAGTAGATAGCGCAATTGAGAATGCGGTTAAGGATGGTGTTGTTGGTGATACTATTGACAGCAAATTGGGTGCGGTTGATGAAAATGAACAGCCAGTTGAATTGACAACAGATGAAAAGACAGTATATGGTGCGATTAATGAATTGCAAACCGAAGTAACAGACGCCCAGGATGACGCAACACAGGCATTGACAGATGCAGCGACCGCCCAAGGTGCCGCAGAAGCTGCCCAGGCAGATGTTGATGCGTTGTCGGATGTTGTTGATGGCAAGCAGGATAAATTGACAGATGCGAATGCAGGGGAAGGTATCTCTATTACAACAGATGACACAGGTAAAGTTACAATTGCGTCTACATATGAATATGATGATTCTGCTGTGACGAGTCGTTTGGATGCATTGGAAGCAGATAACACAGCCAGCACAGCATTGACCAATGCAAATGAAGCATTAGAAGATGCGGCGGCAGCAGCGACAGCGGCCAGCACAGCTGATGGCAAAGCGGTTGCAGCACAGGAACGTGCGGATGCAGCATATGCCTTGGCGGAAACAAAACAAACAGCACAACAGGTTACCGAAGCAATTGATTCAAAGTTAGACAATGAGAATTATATCAGCGGTAATGGTATCGGCGAAGGCAGCTATCTGATGTTCTCGGACGGTATGGGTGGCATTTCATGGTCTTCGGTTGTTATCGTTGATGAAAATGGTGATGATATCAATATGGCACCTGGCGGTTCTGATGAACAACCATCTGGTGTATAATAACAAATAAACAAAACGATGCTGATGCCGTCATAGACGTATAAGGCAATAAAACGAAAGGAAAGAAAAGATGAAAGTAAAGAATATTGCATTTTCGGGCTTTATGGCGGCAATCTTGATGGGTGCCACCGGGGCCCAGGCAGCAATCAGTGTTGCATCAACAGACTATGTTGATGCCAAGACAAATAAAGTCGCAGAATCTGTTAGTGCGGTCGATGCAGATTTGCAGGCGTATAAGACAACTGTTTCAACCACATATGAAACAATTGAAAACGTTGCAAAAAAGGCAAGTGAAACAGCCACAGCAGCACAGACATACACCAATACAAAGATTGCAGAATTGTCTGAACAGTTGATGGGTGGTGGCGAAGGCAGTGAAGACCAAGGTTTGACGGGTAAAGTTAATGCAAATATTCTTGCAATAGAAGCATTGGAAGGACGTGCAGATACAGCCGAATCGAACATTGGTGAATTGCAAGGCTTGGTTGGTGGTACCGCCGTCGCAACACAAATTGCAGATGCGATCAAGGATGAAACAGATGCTCGTACAGCGGCTGATTCCACTATGCAGGGTGAAATTGATGCATTAGAAGGTTTGGTTGGGGAAACTGCGGTTTCGACACAAATCAGCAATGCGATTGCAGGTAAAGAAAATACAAGCAATAAATTGACGGTGGACGCTGCGAATTTATCGGATGATGATTTGGCAAGCAGAGAGAAATATATGTCTGCGGCA
>JAZNAO010000029.1:0-55524 GCA_045586565.1 Candidatus Enterousia sp.
CATTAAAGTATGCCGGCACAGTAATAACCGCATCGGTCACCGTTTCGCCCAAATAACTTTCGGCATCTTTTTTCAATTTTGCCAAAATCATTGCAGAAATCTGGGATGGTGCATATTTTTTACCGTCCATTTCCACCCACGCGTCACCATTATCGCCGGCGACGATTTTATAAGGCACGCGTGCGGCGATTTCTTTGACGGCCGGGCTGTCAAAGCGCAATCCCATCAAACGTTTGATTTCATAAATTGTATTTTCAGGATTTGTGACCGCCTGGTTTTTTGCGGTAATCCCGACCAATTGTTCCCCAGAATTAGTCAATGCGACCACCGATGGGGTAGTGCGCTGACCTTCGGCATTTTCGATAATTTTCGGGTCGTTCCCGTCCATAAATGCCATTGCGGAATTAGTTGTACCTAAATCGATACCTAAAACTTTTGCCATGATATTCACTCCTTAAAATTTTTGCTTACCCACCATATAGTTATGCAAAAAAAGATTTCAAGTGGCAATTAGCATATTTTCTTAAGATAGAAATCAAACCATCCGCAGATTCTCCTGCCCCCGTGTGGGGCGGGTCAGAATTCCCGGCAATTTATTGACGTTGGAATTCTGGGGTGGGGGAAAACAATAAAATCAAAACATCTGCAGATTCTCCTGCCCCCGTGTGGGGCGGGTCAGAATTCCCGGCAATTTATTGGCGTTGGAATTCTGGGGTGGGGGTGATACGGCGCATATTTTATACCCCCCACCCAAGTTTTACTATACGGTCACTATCGTTCCCGCAAGCAAAACTATCCCGCCCCACATCGGGGGCAGGGAAATTATTGATACCTTGACACAAAATAATCATAGAAATCTAAATGTTCATGTATACAGCGATATAAGGTATAAATAACTTCATCTATATATGTGCGCGTCAAGTATGCGTTTGGTATTCGAATTAACATATATCCCTGGGATTCAATATATTGCGTTCGTTTATTGTCATACTCAATGTTATTTATATGCTGATCTCCATCCAATTCTATTACCAATTTCAATGAATGACATATAAAGTCAACAATATATGGACCGATTGGTTGTTGTCTGCGAAATTTTACACCTAATTGATTACGATTTATCCTGTACCAAAATTTTAGTTCCGTATCAGACATGTTTTTCCGCAAGTTTTTTGCACGAACGATGGTTTCAGAGTGTGTTGTCATTTATAATCCATTATAATATGATTTTTAATTATCTTATAATCTGGGTCAAGTAAATTTTCCTGCCCCCCGCGTGGGGCAGGGAATTGCGGCAAGAACAAAGGTGAGTAAGTTTGTAAAAAAAACAATCCCGCCGTATGGGCAGGATTGTTCACAAATAAAATGAATTATTGACCCTCTGAATCCAGAATGCATCTCTTAAATTCTTCTGGATGTAATTTTTTCCAACATCCTTTTTTTATCATATCTGCAATTTTTGTTTTTGAAGTGCTATCAGGCGCAACAACACTCACGCCATCCAATGCACTGATAGATTCCCCTGTTTTCAGGGTATAACACTGACCATCTGGTTTAATAGTTTTTATTTCTGTATCGGTTGACTTACACTCAATGCATTTTCTATTCGCAGGCACATCAATCAACATTGGATCGCCCGCAAAGCCATATCCATCCTGTGCACAAGAAAATGTCATGCAGTTATTTTTATGATCATACTTTACAGAATACTGTTCATCATCTAAAAACAGATTTTCTACACCTTGGAACGCAGTACACACACCTGCACAGGCCGCTTCATCAATCGCCTCACAACCTAGTTTGTCTTCAGTTGGCTTATACCCAACCATACAAACCAGTTTCTCTTCGGTATCATCACTTTTATACACCCGCACACCACAATCATCATGCTTCTTCTTGGACTTATTATAGCATGCTCTAACCGTTAGTTCTGCAACAAACGCCCCATGACCATCCGTGGTAAATCTCACGACCCCTGGCAACGTATAATGCCACGGGTTTTTATCAGATTCACCAGAACAATCATTGTGACTACTATCAAATATCTTTGGGGATAAATGTGTACCACTATGACCAACAGCATAATCAATATTAGATAAATTTACTGTATTACAATTGCGCCCCAATTTCATATCTTTATCTTTATCTACTTTAATATTACAACCAGCGCCTGTCCATCCTTCTGTGCACATCCAAAAGCAATCTGTATTTTGTGATAACGCCACCCATGAAACCCAAGGACGTTGCGTTGTTTTGTTACGCCACGAATACGCCCCCATCGGACACAATTTCAATCCATTTTCATTATAATCCACAGCCGCCATAAAATTCTTTTCACCGCCACCATGTTCGTATAACGTAATATCTGCATTATTATTTCCACACGCTTTCAATTTCCCATCATGCCAGTCCACAGCCAAAACACTACCTGGCATACAAACAGCAAACAACAAAACAAACACAATCTTTTTCATCATTTATATTCCTATATTTTTATCTATTTCTTGCCGGGGTCATCATCTTTTGGCTGATTAGCATCCCAATAGCATACGCCGTTTTCTAAATACCCGCCCAACATATTCGCACATGCCCATTCATACCATGATGCTGAAAATTCACATTCACCACGTGTTTCGTTCCATTTCGCCGACCCTGTAATACCAGTAATACCATCTTGTTCTTCACACGCAAGACGTTCCGTATCTTCGATACAAATACCATAATCTTCTGCCGTCGGTGTGGTCTGACCAAAATACTTATTGTAAAATGCCTTGTCTGCATTTTTCTTAACATCATCATCTGATGCCATGTCTTCATCGGCCTCATACCACAACGAATCCATTTCTTCGCATGCTGTCATCATTACATCTGCAATGGCATCAGAAACCTCGTTCAAGACATCTGTAACAATGGAGTTTGTATTAAGTTTTTCGCCTACAACCGTTGGACAATACGTCTTTGCCGCGCTGGTTAAACTGGCGTCTAGATCTTTATTCGTTTGTTTTATACAATTCCACGGATAACCCTGGGTGCCGGTCTTTGGTGTGCACAAATCCGTTGCATAATTGCGCAATGCGGTTTCACAACCCTGGTTTATACGTGCGTCATCAATGGTTTCCACCAGAGTTATCAATGAATCCAATCCATTTTCGTTATCCGCATACAGTTTTGAACACATTTCCACCTTGTCTTGGCACATATCGCGCGCCACCGCCGCAGATAACGCGCCAACCATATTGGCGGTCTCTGCATCAAATGACTTGATTGCCTTTGATTGGGTGTCATAACATTGTTTCATCGTATTGACACAAGACATTTTTATTTCTTCGATTTTATCAGCCTGGGCCTGGGCAATTTCAATTATTGCCTGGCGTTTAAATTCAGACCAAACAATATCTGATATATCACGACATGTATCCAATGCAGATTCTACAAAAATACGTTTAGAATTCAGATAAGTATTATAGTTGGTGTTTTGCCCGATAATATCATCCGAACCACCCAATGTAATTTGTTGGGTTACTTTGAATAAATCCGGGGAATGTAAAATCGGTTCGCCCGCCGTATCAATATATTTTCCAGAATAATCCAAACATTTTACATAATTTGGTCCGCATGCCAATTCGGTGGTCATTGCTGTTTTAACACGTGCAATACATTCGTTTACGTCGGCCGAATTATGTGCACGATATTCTTCCAGACGTGCCGCACGTAATGCATTATCCATTTGTCGCACAGACTCTTCGACCGTTACCCGACGCGCATCAACAACCTTTTCATACGCATTGCAATCCTGGGTAATCATGATGTTATATGCACTGGTCGCCATGTTTAAAACCGCAGAATTTTCACAGCTGTCTGCGATAACGTCCAAACACTGTTTGTTTGCGGAATTATACAATGAAATCCCTTCTAATTCTGTCAAATTTGTGCCGGTATTCGTATCAAATATTGATGAACCTGTATCGCCCCAAATATCAGACATATCTGTTGCAAAATCCACCGGCATTAAACCCAATTGTTTATCAAAGGCCGATGCCTTTTTCTTGCCTGATAATAAATCAGAAATTTCGTTTAATACAGACTGGGCCCCACTGACGTCATCTTTGACCGCCATTTCACCAACCGTTGCCGAATACATTGCATTTACTTCAGCCGCAGTCTTGTCAACCGCGTTTAAATATTTATCTTCGAATTGTTTCAACAATCCATCTGCCGCCACCAAGGCATCTTCGGTATCGCGAAATTCAGTAAACTTTGCACTGCAATAGCATCGACGATATGTATCGTTTGCCTTGGCACAGAATTGATCCATACATGTTGCATATGCATCACGACATGTTGCATATCCACCACCAATTTTGGAAATATCATTAAACACCGCCGTCGCACGCGCCGTTGATGCCGCACGCGCCACCCCAGATGCCGTGTTTTTTGATGTTGAACGTGCCGTTGTCGCACCACCCGTCACAGAACGTGCCGAAATATTTGATGCCGAACGTGCCACCGTTGATTTTGCCGGTGTCGCACTGCGTGATACGATATTCTGTCTGGTGGCAGAACGCGCCGACGAACGTGATGCCGAACGCGACACAATCGCGCCATCACCGTCACCACGTGTAATTGTTTTTGATTCATTACGTGGACTGGTCATCGATACATTTGTGGCACTGCGCGGATTGGGTATTTGTGCCGCAACACATTCGCCCGACATACCAACCGCCGCTAAAGCCATATAAAACCAACGAAAATCAACAATTCTGTGCATCAAAATTTCTCTCTTTTTTGAATTTTATCATTTTTTTGACATATCAATCAAGCCCTTTTTTGTGCTTTATATTCGTCGTCACACAGTCAACAATATCTGGGACAACTTTTTTTACACCCTGTATATCAATCAGACCCATATTCAATCCCCAAAACAGCGAATACAACTCATACGCGCGGTCATAAGAACCATAATCCCCAGATTTATTTCCGTCATCTATCAATCGCATGGCATCGCCCAGTAAATGCTTTGACACGTATCGCACATCATCCGCCCCATGCACAACACGCGCCATCAATTCCACACGCATATCATGCACCATGCTGTATAATTCCGGATAATTCGCAGATAAATCTTCCAATACGATTAGATTCATCAATGCAACTGTTAAATCTTGGTCAGACGACAAATCCAGCGGATTGACTTTCTTGGCCATATCCGCGCGTTCAACCATTTGTTTCATTGATGTTTTTTTCATTATTTCCTTTTCCTTTCATTGCTAATCCTAGACAAAATATGCGTGTGTGGTCAATATGATTTTATCACACCACGCATATGTGCAGACCGCGCCCGTGGATTGTTTTCTAATTCACTATCATCGGGTATGGCCGTTCGCAATAATTCAAACGGCGCACACGCCACAGTCGGCATACGCGGGTCGCCCGGCGCAGTCGTCCACGCACGAAATGTATTTTTTACAATTCTGTCTTCCAATGAATGAAATGTCACACAAATGCATTTGCCACCATCGACCAATAATTCTGGCACCACCGACAATGCGCGTTCCAATTCCCCCATTTCATCGTTTACCGCAATACGCAGTGCCTGGAACACCGGGGCAACGTCTTTGGGATTATGAATCAAATCACGTAATTCAAAGGTGGTCTGGGGGTGCGCGTCCTTGATAACACGCGCCAAAATATTTGCTTTTTTTACATCGCCATAATTACGCAAGATTTCCGCCAATTCTGAAACAGATTTCTGTTCAATCAACTGGGATGCGGTCAGACCACTGGACGCCATACGCATATCCAAAGGTGCATCCATGCGGAACGAAAAACCACGTTCTGCGACATCAATCTGCATCGAAGAAATACCCAAATCAAAAACAATCGCATCAACCGTCTGTTCTAAAACCGCAATATTAGAAAACGGTGCCGGGATAAACTTAAAACGGTCACCATATTCCGCACGCATCGCGTTTGCATCGGCCACAACATTTGGATCCCTGTCAAAGGCAATAACATTTGCACCCCGCGATAAAAACGCACGTGAATAACCACCCGCACCAAACGTGCAATCAACAATCGTCTTGCCTGCGATATCACCCAACGCATCCAGAACCGCATCTAACAGTACAGGAATATGCTTCATCTTATTCAATCCCCACTTTGATTCCCAACGCAACAAAATCTGCCACAGTCGTATTACCCAATTCAACACCACCGGGCAACGCGATTGTCGCCGTTTTGTCTGCCCCGTGTAGAACCAGTTCAACACGTGTATATCCGCGTGGCAACGCAATCAATGCTTTTTTAACATCTTGCAATACCGCCTGGTCACGAATATCCAACGTTATCTTCTTGGCAATCTTTGCCACCCATTCCGTCAATGGCGTAATAGAGTCCACAAAAACAGATACACGATCATCACGATTTGACGTCTTGCCCGAAATCAGCACAACATTTTCAGATGACAATATTTGCGCAAATCCAATTGCCGCATCACCAAATGCCACCGCATCAATATTACCAAAGCTGTCCGATGCATTTATCGTAATCATTTCTTTGCCTGTCTTGGTACGACGACGCCCAAATGAATTTACATTAGCAGCAATCTGCACAGGTTTTCTGTCGCCCATCTTTTCCAACGTCGCACTGGTCGCCAGATTGGCACGTTCAATTAAATGCTTATACTGATCCAACGGATGTGCAGAAATATAGAATCCCAACGCAGATAATTCATTTTCCAGTTTCTGACCAAATGTCCACGGGTCTGTCTTTGGCAAGTTCTTACGCAATCTGTCATCTGCGACGTCATCTTCAACCGTATTCGCAAACAGCGACAGCATATTTGCACTGTCTTTGGTCTTGGCGGCATAAGACAATATCGCATCCGCGTTCATATAAATCGCCGCACGATTTGGTTCCAACGAATCCAGAACACCTGTCTTGGCAAAGGCTTCCAAGATTCTCTTATTCATCATCGGCGCACAGCGTTTTGCAAAATCAGTCAGATTTTTAAACTTTCCATTTTTTTCACGTTCGGCAACAATCGCATCTGTGGCAACAGTACCAACACCCTTTAACGCCGCCAATCCATAAATAATTTTTCCGTCACGCACCGTGAACAAAGACTCGCTTTGATTGATATCAGGCGCAACGATTTGAATTCCAAAATTAGTTTTTGCATCATCTACAAATATCGCCAATTGATCTGTATCATTTAGATTACTGGACATAGATGCGGCTAAAAATTCTGGGGTATAATTTGCCTTTAGATACGCACATTGATTCGCCACAATAGAATATGCAATCGCGTGGGATTTATTAAAGGCATACTTTGCAAAATCTTTAAACTTTTCCCACAAATCTTTCGCAGTCTGCCGGTCCAAAGTCCCTTCTTTTTCGCACCCTTCATAGAATTTGCCTTCCAGTTCGTCCAACATGGCGATAATCTTTTTACCCATCGCCTTGCGCACGTTGTCCGATTGCCCACGTGTAAAGCCCGCCAACACGCGCGTCAATTGCATAACCTGTTCCTGGTATACGATAATGCCATATGTTTCTTTTAAAATTGGTTCTGCACGCGGATGAACATATTCAATTGATTCTTCACCATGCATACGTGCGATAAACTGTGGAATAAACGCAATTGGCCCTGGACGGTTCAACGCATTTAATGCCGATATTTCCAAGAAACTGGTCGGGTGCATTTTACGCAAAGTCTGTTGCACAAACGGGGCATCGAATTGGAATATCCCTTCGGTCAATCCTTGTTGCCACAGACGCATTGTCTTTGGGTCATCAGTTGGAATTTGATCTAAATCAATGTTGATTCCACGTGTCTGCTGAATTAAACGTGTTGCGTATTTTAACACAACCAACGTTTCCAATCCCAAAAAGTCAAATTTAATCAGTCCCGATTTTTCCAAATACTTTCCATCAAATTGACACGATGGTAATGGGTTGGCTGGGTCACGATATACCGGCGCAATCTTAGTTGTTGGCCGGTCACCAATAACAACACCACATGCATGTTGCCCCAGGTTTCGCAAAGAACCTTCTAATTCTTCGGCAACCATAACAACCTTGTTTAAATCTTCATCATTATTTAAAATATCTTGAATTTCACCGGACATCCCCACTGCATCTTTCAGTGTCTTGGCGTCCTGGGGAATCAGTTTAGACAATCGATCAGATTTAGAATAGGGCATACCATACACACGCCCAATATCACGAATTGCACCACGTGCCTGTAAACTGCCAAATGTAATAATACGACACACAGAATCATGACCATACTTATCACACACATACGCCAACACTCGTTCAATCCCGGTCGGTTCAAAATCAACGTCAAAGTCCGGCATTGAAATACGATCTGGATTTAAAAATCTTTCGAACAGCAATCCATATTTTAACGGATCAACATTTGTAATACCCAACGCCCATGCCACAATAGACCCCGCACCTGAACCACGCCCCGGTCCCGTCAAAACATCATTATTTCTGCACCAGTCGATATAGTCTGCCACGATTAAGAAATACCCCGGGAATCCCATACCAATAATAACACCCAATTCAAATTCGGCCTGTTCATAATACGGCGCAGTATCTGTAATTCCATGTTGTTCCAGGCGGCGTTTCAAACCACGCATTGTATTATCGCGCAACATTTGACATTCTGTTTCCAAGTCATCACCGAAACGTGGTAATAATGGTTTTTCATGAACGTTCACCATAAATCCACAACGCTGTGCAATTGCAAACGTGTTTTCAATCGCCTCGGGCAGGTCAGAAAATATTTCTGCCATTTGTTCTGTTGATTTAAAATATTGTTCCGAAGATTTGCGTGGACGTTCTGGGTCGATAACCTTTGTCTGCCCCAACACGCATCCCAACGCATCTGCAGGCTCATAATCTGTATCTGCGGCAAAGCACACATCATTTGTCGCAACGATTGGAATATTTAATTCACCGGCAATCTTTAAAAATTCGGGCTCTGTTTTTATTTCATCTTCCAACCCATGACGTTGAATTTCAATATAAAACCTGTCACCAAATATATCCAAGAATTGTTTTGCATAATTGCGCGCCAAATCATTTTGGTTGTTTAAAATCGCCATACCAATCGGCCCCAAATGCGCCCCGGACAAACAAATCAATCCATCACTGTGTGATTTTAATTCATCAAAAGAAATATACGGTCCCAAATGATGATTTTCTGTGCGCATATACATTATGCGATTTAGTTCACACAGATTCAAATATCCATCATGATTTTGTGCCAACAAGACAATTTTAGATAACGTATTTGCCCGCAAAATTTTTGGGTCTGCATTATGTTGATTTAATGTTATTTCAACACCAATAATTGGTTGCACCTTATTCTTTGGCATAACGTCAGAAAATTCTGCACATCCTGACATTAAATTAGTATCCGTCAACGCACACGCAGGCATACCTGCCGCCAGACACAGATTTGGAATTTGTTTTATGGTCAGTGTGCTGGCCCCAACTGAAAATCGTGAATGTGTCCGAAGATGAATAAATGGCTGCATAACCCCTTTCCCTTTTTTGCCTTGTTTATGCGTCAACGATAATAATTATAAATTGCACCAATATGCATTAGTGCAATTTACCACAACAGTGCTTAAACTTTAATCCAGACCCGCATGGGCATGGTGAATTACGACGTTCTGCACCTTGGGCTTGGTTTAATCCCGCATCGTGTTTTGCGCGTGCTGCTTCGGTGGCAGCAACGTCTTCGCGCGTCAATTCCATACGACTGATATACGATACAGACATAATTTTAAAATTATTGATTGTATTTTTAAATAAATCCAATGCCTCGTTTTTATATTCATACAATGGATTTTTTTGTGCATAACCACGTAATCCAATTGCGCTTTGCAGATAATCCATCTGTTGCAGATGTTTTTTCCACACCGCATCCAATGCCCCCAGCATCATTTGACGAGATGCCATTTGCATCAATTCTGGGCCATATTTTGTGGCTTGGCTGTCGTATCTGCGTAACGCCAGATTCAACAGAGTTTCATATGCTTTACGTTCTGTGATTTGTTCATCTGTTTTCCATTTTTCAATATCAGTAATATCCAACGCAAAGACACGCATCATGGCATTACGAATCCCGTTCAGATTCCAATCTGCAGGCATTGCTTTTTCTGGGATACTGTTTTCACAAATTATTTCAACAACGTCACCTATCAATTCACGGGCCAATCCCGACAAATCATCAGACGTCATCAAATCGTCACGCTGTTTATAAACAACAGTACGCTGTTCATTTGCAACGTCATCGTATTTCAACAATTCTTTACGCGCTTCGAAATAACGTGCTTCAACACGTTTTTGTGCCTTTTCCAATGCTTTTGTAATCCATGGGTGTGTAATTGCTTCGCCTGGTTTTAACCCCAACGTTGTCAACATACCTTGCAGACGTGCGGCACCAAATATACGCATTAAATCGTCATCCAATGCCAAAAAGAACTTTGAATCACCGGGGTCCCCCTGACGGCCCGAACGCCCACGCAACTGATTATCAATACGACGTGATTCATGGCGTTCTGTGCCGATAACATACAAACCACCTGCGTCTAAAACCTGTTTTTTATTTGCTTCAATTTTGGCATAGATTTCTTTTTTCTTATCTTCGAAATCATCCGCATTGCAATCCAGTTCCGCAATCAAGGCTTCGGCATTACCGCCCAATTTAATATCGGTTCCACGACCCGCCATATTTGTTGCGATTGTAACAGCACCTGGGGCGCCGGCCTGGGCAACAATTTTTGCTTCGGATTCGTGATGTTTTGCATTTAAAACCGCCGGTTCAATTTTTAATTTTTTTCGAACAATTGCCGCCAACTCTTCAGACTTTTCAATTGATACAGTCCCAACCAGTACAGGCTGTTTACGCGACACGCAATCTTCGATTTGCTTTAAAATTGCATCGTATTTTTCATCTTTGTTCAAATAAATTTCGTCATGATGATCATTACGTGCAACCGGGCGATTTGTCGGTATCGACACAACACGCAGTTTATAAATTTCTTCAAATTCTGCCGCTTCGGTCATGGCGGTTCCTGTCATCCCAGACAACGTCGGATACAAACGGAACAAATTCTGATAAGAAATACTGGACACGGTTTGATTTTCTGGCTGAACACGCACATGTTCTTTGGCTTCTATCGCCTGGTGCAAACCTTTGCCGAATCGACGCCCGCTCATCACGCGACCTGTAAATTCATCAACGATTAAGATTTCACCATTACGCACAACATAGTTCACATTTTTCTGATACAAATGGTGTGCCAACAAAGACTGCTGAATATGCATAACCAACGGCGCATTTTCAGATGCATACAAATTGTCACCAATCAACAGCCCTGCATCTTTTAACAGACGTGTCGCTGTGTCCGCGCCAGTTTCTGTCAATGTTACATGTCTATCTTTTTCATCTTTTTTGAAGTCCGCATCTGTGAATTGTGCAACGACTGCATCGACCTTGGCATACAGTTCGCTGGTATCTTCTGCCGGCCCAGAAATAATCAACGGGGTGCGCGCTTCGTCAATTAAAATACTGTCGACTTCGTCAACAATCGCATAAAAGAACGGACGCAATACCTGTTGTTTTTTTGTGAATTTCATATTATCACGCAGGTAATCAAATCCCAATTCAGAATTCGTCACATATGTAATATCACATGCATATGCTGCGCGTCTTTCTTCATCGGTCATATCATGCTGAATAATTCCAACTGTCATACCCAAAAAACGATAAATTTCACCCATCCATTCTGCGTCACGTGATGCCAAATAATCGTTCACAGTAATCAGATGTGCGCCTTTACCATGCAATGCCTTTAAATACATTGCTAATGTCGCGACCAATGTTTTTCCTTCGCCTGTTTTCATTTCTGCGATTTGGCCATTGGTCAGCACCATACCGCCAATCATTTGAACATTAAAATGGCGCAGACCGATTGTACGCACCGACGCTTCGCGCACCAATGCGAACGCATCGGGCAATATATCTTTTTCTTTTTCACCGGCGGCCAGTCGTGCACGCAAAACATCTGTTTGTTCGCGCAATTGTTCATCGGTCATTTCATGATATTTAGGTTCCAAATCATTAATCAATGACACGGTTTTATCATAACTTTTAATCAATCTGTCGTTTGCAGACCCTAAAATTTTGCCAATTATGTTTTTAATCATCATCTTTCCTTGTTTTTATCACGAGATATATAGCAATTTTGCACCTTGCGGTCAAGTTACTTTATGATATAATATCTTTTGTGCAACTAAACAAGTGCCAAAACACAAAATTTATGATATATTATATAAAAAGTAGGGGGAATAATATCATGCGCGAACCAGTTCAGACATTAAAAACAGCCGATATAACCAGCGACGTGTACGTAATTGCACCAACCCAGATTGAATACATTGCACGCCTGTTTGGCAACACGGTTGCAGACACAATGAACATGCGTACATTTGCCCCGAAAATCCGCCAAATCGCCGAACATGCCCTGCGTCATGCATTGGGGGCGGCGAAAAAGCAGGGTGAATAATCCCACGCAAAAATATTGCAATTTCACAATTTCATGATATTATACCCCACCGTAAGATGGACGGGACATGGTGGACCCCATTTTTGGGGGACGAGGAAAGTCCGGACTGCACGGGACGGCGTACCGGCTAATTTACCGGGCAGGGCGACCTGACGATTAGAGCAACAGTGACGTAAACGATTAAATTCGAGTGAAACGGGCAATCTCTGCGCGCAGCAACTTCAAATAGGCCCCCTATATGTGTCCCGCATTGGGGGCGGGTAGAAGGCTTGACGTACCGCAGCAATACGGTATGCAGATTAATCATGTCCACTACCGTGGCGTGGTATGCGAAACATACTGGGTCAATGGCAGAACAGAATCCGGCTTATATGTCCATCTGCGACACGCATCTACGGGTGCGTGTTTTTTCTTGACATTTGTTGACAATGGTGTTATATTTGTCAACAACAGATTTCACAAGAGAGTATATCATGAACCAATTTGAAAAAGCAAAACAAGAATTAAAGAAACGCACACGCGGTAACATAAAATTTGACCAGGCGATTCTTGGTATCTATGCGGCGGCATTTTTGGGGGTGGTTGGTGGTGGTATCGCAGGAACCATAAAATTTGTTGCCGAAGACCCAAAAGATATCAATGGCTATATGTGGTTGCCCGCATTATTGCTGGTATATTACGTATTTGTTGTGGGGAATCTGGCAATCGGTGGTATAAACCCAAAACTTCCCGAAGAGCATATAAACAAGTACAAACAAGAATTAAAAAAGCTTTACAACTCACAACAAACATCAAAGTTAAGATAACATCCCCACTTCGGGGATTTTTTTATGAGACATGAGACAAGCGACAAGAATAGTTCAATAAATAAAAGTTTTATTTATCTAAACTTACTCCCCTTTGTCATTGCGCGCTGTGAAGAGCTGGGCGGTGAATGGTCCGAAGATGGTTGGGGCTGGTTCGGCGTACCGACTTGTATGGGGGGGTGAGGTTTCGCAATACAACCAAGAAGAATGTGAAACCATAGGGGGCGGAGCGTTCTATTGGGAAGATGGGGTTTGTTATGCTAGTGACCCAACATGTATTGATTTAGAGACTGGACTGACGTTAGTGAGTTGCCATAATTAAATCCAAATCCCCCAAATGGGGGATTTTATTTTCCAAATATAAATGAATTATCGCGGGAAATTTCAATTATCGCATCAATGTTATCGTTATCGAATGTTCGTTGACGCTTTACCTTGCCACAGATTTCGCATTTATGTGTGATGATATATCTGTCGCCGTCTGGTTCTGCACTGATTGGGCGCATCATACCGCCACATGTTGCGGCGCGATCGCCCGGATTATTATCAACATGTCGTGACCACAGGCATTCTGGGCAGTGGTTTGTATATCCGTTACCATGCACAACTGCGCCACAATGGGCGCAGTTAAAATCTTCGACTGTTTTTGTAAAGCCTTTCATTACAATCCCAATGCGTTGCGATACATCTGGGTCAATTCATCCGCTTCGTCCAGTTCGTCTGGATCCAACTTTCTCAGGCGTATCATCTGGCGAATATATTTTGGATCGAATCCTGCAGATTTTGCTTCGCTATAAATTTCTTTGATATCTGCCGCGATTGCCGCAGTATCTTCATTCAATTTTTCGATACGTTCAATAATACTTACCAACTGTTGGTTATCAATTGCACCGTGATTTTCCTGTTTCATTTCTGTTTTCCCCTTGTTTATTTGACGACTTTATGATATACCATAAATCGTAAAAATCAAGAAAAACAAAACAGCATACGTAGGGGTTATCATGAATAAATTTACAAAAATTACTGCATCTATTGGACCGAATTGCGAAGACAGGGAAACATTGGCGCGTATGATTTCGGCGGGTGTGAATATGTGCCGATTGAATTTTAGTCACGATACAGGTGATGTCCAAGGTCATAAAATTGATATGATTCGGGAAATATCGGCCGAATTGAACAGGCCTGTGGCAATTATGATTGACCTGCAGGGGCCAAAACATCGTATTGGCAATTTTAAAACCGAAGGTAAATATCCATTGTCCGTTGGTCAAACGTTCGTGTTTGATTCTTCTGATGCGCCTGGCGATGAAACGCGCGTCCAGTTGCCGGATGAAGAAGTTTTGGCGTCTTTGCGTGTTGGTGACCGCGTTTTGTTAAATGATGGTAAAATCGAAATGCAGGTGACATCTGCATCCCCAGATCGCGTTGAAACACGTGTTATACGTGGAACTGAAATATGGTCGCGCCGTGGATTTAATTTACCAGATACAGAAATTTCTACATCTGTTTTGACGACCAAAGACAGGGCTGATTTAGAATACGCGTTGACCAAAAATCCAGATTGGGTTGCAATATCTTTTGTTCAACGTCCCGAAGATATTTTTGAGGTTCGTGATTTTATTACTCAGCGCACAGGTGCACCAATAAAAATTATCGCCAAAATTGAACGTCCAAATGCGGTTGAACGCATTACTGAAATTGCAGCGGCGGCCGACGGTATTATGATTGCGCGTGGTGATTTGGCGGTCGAAGTCCCATATGCCGAAGTCCCGGCGATATCACGCCATATTATTCGTGAATGTCGCAAAATGAATAAACCTGTGATTGTTGCAACGCAAATGCTGGGGTCGATGGTGAACAGTGAATTTCCAACACGTGCAGAAATCACAGACGTTGCAAATACTGCATATCTGCGTGCAGATTCAACCATGACGTCCGAAGAAACAACGATTGGAATAAATCCGGTCAATGTGATTGAAACAATGTATAACATATTGGCATATGCCGATACGGATGCGATTGCAAACCCGTATGATTGGTCGCGGATAGAGAATATTCCTGAAAATGATTGGTCACGTTCTGTGGCATCAATGGCATATTTGAACAAAGCGTCTGCAATAGTCGTTTTTGCGCGTGATACAATTGCAGCAACCGAAATTTCATGTCGCAAACCTGATATCCCAGTAATTGCGATATGTAATGATTCGATGATTGCGAATCAGTTGTGTCTGGTGCGTGGCGTATTCCCGATATTTAGTTCAGAATTATTTGGTATGCGTGATGCATTTAATGCAGCGCGCCAATTTCATATCGGTTCTGGGAAATTGGTGATTGTCGACGAAGATAAAATCAGTCTGCGAACACTGGATTAAAAATCGCCCCGTCTGGGGCATTTTTAATTTTTAGTGTTTTTAGGATACATATTTTATTTTTTTCGTTGCTTATTTGTGATATAATACACGACATGAGAAAAAGAAATTTATATATTTTACCATTATTATCATGTTTTGTGGCAATGCCTGCGGTGGCGGATTGGCAATATCCTGGTCGTTATGTTGGCGATGGGTGGTATGAAGATGACGGAACGCGATTTGTGATTTCTGGTCGTGGTGGTGCATCGTTTGGATTTGCGTCAATAAAAAACAAGCTTGGCGCAATTGTCAATGATTACTATATTGATGAATCGACAGGCACGCTTTTGCCTGCATTTCAATATGAAGCATGTGGCGCAGACTGTTCAAATTATGTATACGCGGGCTATGCATCACAAGAAGGGTTGTCGCCAACTAAAAATTTCAAGGGATACGCATTCGCCGCAGGCGCCAGTATTGGTTGGACATTACCAAATCGCCCCCAATGGCGTATAGAGGCCGGATGGGACCACGTCGCAAAAAGTGATTACAATTCTTTCCCGATGTTCAAAGGGGATGTTGAATTGGTGGGGTATGGGAAAGTTGCTGGTGTCGTCAGTGGCGCTGTAAATTCAACCATCACTACTGATATTATCAGTGCAATGGCATTTTATGATTTCTTTGATGGTATTCAAAAACCACAAAATACTGCCATTCCGTATATTGGTTTTGGTTTGGGGTATGCCGATACCAAGACGGTATTAAACTTATCAGACCCATATGGGACATTGTCTGACCAGGTGGAATTATTCCCATTTGGTGAAGCAAGTGCCAATAATGTCATCGAATTCTATAAATCTGAACGCACAACATCAAATGTTGCTGGAATGTTGGCATTTGGTGTGTCTTATGGTATAACAGAAACGATGTTTATGGATTTTGGTGTTCGCGTTGCATATATCCCACGTGTTAAATGGGAATTGACCAACGAAAATGGCACCCGTCACCGTGAAGTCTTTGATGCAGAAAACCTGGTATACACAAATGCGATGTTGGGGTTGCGATTTGAATTTTAGTTTCCCTTTGCCCGCCGTCTGGCGGGATTTTTATTGATAATTGCGCTGATTTCTGGTTGAAATGCGAAAATTCCTTTGCTATGCTGTCCCCCGAAGAGAAACAACGAAAAAGGATTTCATATGTATATACTTGCACTGAATTGCGGTTCTTCGTCCTTGAAGTACCAGGTTTTTGATGCCGCCACAAAAAAAGTAGTTGTTGGTGGAAATGTTGAAAAAATTGGATTGCCAGATTCTTTCTTGACCCAGAAATACCCAGATGGCAACAAGGATAAACGTGAATTTAAAATGGCAAATCATAACGATGCATTGGATCGCGTATTGTACATGTTGCGCGCTGCATCAATTGACTTGAACGAGATTAAGGGTGTTGGTCACCGTGTTGTTATGGGGGGCGATAAGTTTGCATCTTCTGTTGAAATCACAGATGATGTTATCAACGCAATCAATAAATTGTCACCATTGGCACCATTGCACAATCCTCCGGCATTGATGGGTATTACAACTGCGAAACAGTTGTTGCCAAACGCAACCCAGGTTGCGGTATTTGATACTGCGTTCCATCAAACAATGCCTGATTATTCATACCGTTATGCGGTTCCACGCGCGTGGTATACAGAATTAGGTGTTCGTAAATACGGTTTCCACGGCACCAGCCACCTGTATGTTTCGAAACGTGCCGCAGAAATGTTGGGCAAAGAACCAAAAGATTGCAATTTGATTACAATGCATATTGGTTCGGGTGCATCTGCAACAGCAATCCGTAATGGTGTATCTGTGGACACATCTCTGGGCATGACACCATTGGCAGGTTTGACAATGGGAACGCGTCCTGGTGACTTGGATCCAGGTGTTGTTCTGTATGTGATGGAACAGTTGAAATTGACGCCTGCCCAGATGCAGACACATTTAAGCAAGGATTCAGGCTTGAAAGGTTTAACAGAATGTTTTGCCGATCGTCGTGATGTCGAAGAAAATAAAGACACAGATGACAAATGCCGTTTGGCCATTGATATGGAAGTGCAAAATGTTAAAAAATACATTGGTGCATTTATGGCAGAATTGGGTCGTGTTGATGCATTGGTCTTTACCGCAGGCGTTGGTGAAAACGACGAATATCTGCGTGAAAAATTCTGTACTGGATTGGAAAATCTGGGGATTAAATTGGATGTCAAAAAGAACGCTGTAACATTGGCGCGCAAGGGCTGTGGTGAAACAGTGTTAAGCACCCCTGACAGTCCGGTTAAAATCTTTATGATTCCAACCGACGAAGAATTGGTAATCGTCGAAGATACATTGGCGATTATGAATGGCAAATATAATCCAAATCACCTGATGATGAATTACAGTTTTGCCAAACAAAACCAAAAAACGAAATAAAAATCCCCCAGACGGGGTATTGTTTATGTTCGGGATACATTGATAAATAAAAGTTTATCTTTGTGAACTTACGCCCCCTTGTCATTGCGATGGAACGCAGTGACCGTGGCAATCCAGTAATTATTACCGAACTTTTATTTATCTAACTATTCCTGTCACATGTTCCATGTCTCTTGTCTCAAAAAAAATCCCGCCGATGGCGGGTTTTTTAATATGAACCGAAATAATTCTTAACCTTGCGACGATATTTGCGCACAGGCACAAACAATGCCACCACATGACATGCAGGTATCAAAATATGTCGCACAAACCAATTGTCTGGAATGCGACGGTCTGTTTGACCACGCAACCAACGCACGCCACCGTATTTTGGACTTTCTTTGTGACGTGAAATAATTTTAACCATCGCGCGTGATACAGGTTTCAAATGTTTCATATGTGTTTCTGGATAACCATATGCACGCCCGGCCAATAAATAATTCTTGTCAATCAGATACGCGTTCAAATGCGATTCGTCATCAACACGTGCAACAATACCTTTATCCAAATCTGTCTGGACATTTTTGGCCAACGTGTGACACATCTTCATAAATGCGTCGGTTGTGCCACCGTTAAATGCGCCACATACATAATGTCTTCCCTGGCCGTATGGAACATATGCCGTTGATTCTGGACGGCGTTCATATCCAAATTTATCAGGCTGTCCTGCCAAGACGTCACCACGACGTCCCGGATGTAACCCCGCGACCAAACCGTCGTGCCATGCATCAGGGGCGATTTCAGACAAATCAACCGGTGCAACAAATTGCATATTTGCATTAAAGAAATAAACATAATCAAATTTTTTAATTTCTTTTTCGCGCTGTAAAAACATTTCAAACCGCAACAAAGTGTCGTATGGCCATCCCTTTTTCTGGGCGGGTATAATTGACACATTTTCATTGTCTGAATATTCAAAGTTCGGATTATCTGTCCAAACAAAATAATGCTTTTCACAGTTATTCAGATGTTGTTCGCAAGATTCATAAAAATCTTTCCAGAACGATATATAACGCCCCAACGCGATATACAAAATTGCAACTTTCGGCATAAAAAACTCCTATCTTTTATCAGTATAGGAGTCGGGAAGTTCGATAAGTCAGATAACTTTGACCCTGTGGTTTTTAGGTGCGTAATCGCACCCTGTTATATGGCCACAGCCTCCCGACGGTTATGTCGGGACAGCTAGTCAAAACAACAAAGTTGTTAGTTATCTGGGTTATCGACGCCCAACTACTAACTGACACACACATATTTTATATGAATTATTTCCTGGGCGCAAGGACGAATAATACATACAATAATTCCTGAAACATTCTTGAAATAAAGACTCTTTTTTGATATAATGCACCACATGAGATTCAGCAGGCGGGATGTTTTAAAAATTTCTGGTTTTTCTGTTATCGCGGCGGCAATGTTGCCACGCATGGCACTTGCTGCGCGTAATTCGTTGCGTTCATTACGCACAGGGGTTCAACCTGGGAATAAGACGCGTCTGGTTGTTGAAACTGCCATACGCCCCAGTTATTCTTTATCATACCCGACGAATCAATTGGTGGTAAATTTATCGAACACCACGGCGAATTCTGGTGCAAAAACATCATGGGCATCTGGTACATTGGTAAAATCTGTGGCCCAGGTGCAAAGTGGTGACACATTACAAATCGTTGTGAATTTAAAACAGTCAATCGCAGAATTACAGAAATCTAATATTATGTTATTGGAACCAAATGGCGATAATGATTATCGCCTGGTCTTGGATTTTGTTGCGGGCATGGCGCCTGCAGCCAAGAAATCTGCGGCATCTTTATACGGAACAATTCCATCAGAACCTGTACCTGTGTCTGCGCCTGAACCTACATATACAACCGCGGCGGCGACCCCAACAACGGCAATAACTGCGGCACGTAAATATATCGTGGTTGTGGATGCTGGTCACGGTGGCAAAGACCCTGGTTGCATCGGCAAGGGTGGCACCCGTGAAAAAGATATTGTTTTATCTGTGGCAAAAAAATTGAAAAGCAAATTAGACATCAACGGGTTTAAAACATACCTGACACGCGATGGCGACAAATACTTAAAATTGGCCGAACGCGCATCGATTGCAGAATCGCGTCACGCTGATTTGTTTATATCATTACACGCCAATGCGAACCCCAGTCGTAAAATGAAGGGCTTTTCAATATATACATTATCTGAAAAAGCATCTGACGAAGAAGCAAAAAAACTGGCCGAGGCTGAAAACGCCGCCGACAAAATCGGGGTAGAGGGCTTTACAGAATTCGAAGAAAACATCCGTATCGCATTGTCGTCATTACAACAACACGCCGTCGCGGAAATGAGTGAAGAATACGCCACAGGTTGTGCGAAATCATTTAAAAAAGCATCAATTACACAACAGCCTGGCCCAGACGTTCGCCACGCACCGTTTGCGGTGTTGCGTTCAACAGTCCCCGGCGCATTGTTGGAAATAGGGCACCTGTCAAATCCGGACGAAGAAAAATTATTAAAATCTGGCAAACATCAAGATAAAATTGTCGATGCAATTGTCCGCTCTGTCAAAAATTATAATTTCGAAGTTTAAAACACCCGCCGATTGGCGGGTTTAATTCTGGCGGAGACGAAGGGATTTGAACCCTTGATACGGGGTTGCCGTATACACGATTTCGAGTCGCGCGCATTCAACCGCTCTGCCACGTCTCCGTGCCCCGTATTATAAATACACTGGGATTATTTTGCAAGGGGTTTTATTTGACTTTTTTACTCCCCGTGATACCATGAAAATATGGAAAAAACATTTAACGAAAAAGTTTATGATGTTGTTGCACGTATCCCCGCGGGACGCGTGGCGACCTTTGGGCAAATCGCGGCAATGATTGGGCGACCACGCATGGCACGATTTGTCGGATATGCATCTAATAACAAGGCATCATGGCATCTGCCGTGGCATCGTGTCGTCTTTAAAGACGGCAGTTTGTGTTCCGGATTTGCCGCCGAACAATACCGTATGCTAAAATCCGAAGGGGTAAAATTCACCCCCGAAAAGACTGTTATCATGCAGACGTATCAGTGGGACCCTGACCGCGACGACGCGCCCATCGACATACGCGATTTTCCGCTGGTATTTTAAACCAATAATATATCGGATTATCTGCACCGGGATTATTTTTTACGGTGTCTTTGCATGCATATTTTTTCATAGATTTCATCCTGGGGTAAAGATTTATACGTAATAAACCACGGCGCATCACCACGATGCCGCCACAGCGCATCTGCCGACACTGGGGCAGGGGCCAGCACTTTATCGCCCGGCATCCAATTGGCCGGAATTGCCACACCAAATGCGTCTGCGGTCTGCAACCCGATAACCATGCGCTGAATTTCTGTGATGTTGCGCCCCAAAACCGCAGGATAATACAAAATCGCACGAATAATTCCATTTGGATCAATGATAAATACGGCGCGCACGGCGGCGGTGCTGGACGCGTTTGTGTGAATCATGCCGTACAGTTTTGCCACACTCATATCCATATCATCAATCAATGGGAAAGATATCTTTTCGCCACCGGGCATTTTCGCAATCGCATCAAACCATGCCAGGTGCGACGATAACGCGCCCACCGACAAACCAATTAGTTGTGTGTTTAATTCATTAAATGCAGCCAAGTCCTGTTGAAACGCGATAAATTCAGTTGTGCACACCGGTGTAAAATCAGACGGGTGCGAAAACAGCACAATCCATTTGCCTGCAAAATCCATCGGAAATTTTACGACACCATTTGTTGTGCTGGCGACAAATTCAGGGGCCGCATCGCCAATCAAAGGCATTTTTGGCCCACAATCGCATAAATCCAAGACATCATCCATAATTAAATCCTTTGTTTTGATACATCACCAGACTAACACTTTTGCCCAATTTTCTGCACAGGAACGTATTCAGAATAAATAAAAAACTTTATTCTTGATAAAATGTGTTAAGATATGAATAATAAAGGGCAAGACATAAGGATATTTATTATGAAAAGATCAGACATAGTACGTTCTATACAAGTACGCTTTAAACGTATGCGCGCATCTGATGCAGCGGCAATTTTGGACACTGTATCAGACCACATTATCGAATCCGTTGCCAACGGCGACCGTATCGAAGTTCGCGGTTTCGGCACATTTCAGCCACGCGCACGTGCAACAAAAATTGGATACAACCCATGCACCGGGCAGCCAATGCCATTACCGGCCAGCACGACAATCTTGTTCAAGCCCAGTCGTGAATTAACCAAAAAGATGAACGGATAATAATTATGTTGTTTGGTAAAAAATCAGGCATTAAAAATCATAATCGCGAACGCTATGAACGCGTCCGTCGCCTGGTGTGGATAAAATGTGAATCGTGTGGGAACCTGGTTTACTATAAAGATTACAAAGACAATAAATACATTTGCCCACGTTGTGGTCGTGCGTTTATTATGAGTCCTAAACAACGTTTTGATTTGTTGTTTGATGATAATTCGTGGGAACGTTTAACCCCGCCAAATGTATCCGATGACCCGTTACAGTTTGTTGATCGCATGTCTTATGCAGATCGCCTGGCGACATCCCGTTCTGAAACAGGTTGTTATGATGCAGTAACATCTGCGGATGGCACAATTGGTGGTATACCATCAACCGTATGCGTATTAAACGGATTGTTTATGATGGGGTCCATGGGTCGTGCCGCAGGTGATGCAATTGTTGCGGCAATTGAACACGCAGTTTCTGAACGCCGTCCATTTATTATGGTGACATCCAGTGGTGGCGCACGTATGCAGGAAAATATATTGTCTTTGATGCAAATGGCACGCACAACCGCGGCGGTAAACAAACTGCACGCAAACGGTATTCCATACATTGTATTGCTGACCGACCCAACATTTGGCGGTGTCACGGCATCTTTTGCAATGTTGGGCGACATACATATTGCCGAGAAAGGCGCGCGCATTGGATTTGCCGGTCGTCGCGTTATCGAACAGAACATCCGTGAAAAATTACCATCTAATTTCCAGACGGCGGATTATTTGTATGAACACGGCATGGTTGATATGGTGGTTGCACGTGGTGATTTACACGACACATTGGTGCGTATTTTATCTGTGCTGACCAAACAGCCACACGAACCAAAAGAAATCAATGTATCTACACCGGCGCACGACACATCCAAGAAACTGCGTGGCATGGGTGAATCAGAGGCATATGACAAGGTGCTGTTGGCGCGTCATGAAAACCGTCCGCACTTTTTAGATTATATCAATGGCATTGTTGATGATTGGACATATCTGGCGGGCGACAGACTGTATGCCGAAGATCCGGCCATGGCATCTGGGATTGGATTCTGGCGCGGAATTCCATCTGTAATCATCGGGCAAGAGCAGGGACGAACAATCGAAACGCGTCAAAAGCATCGCTTTGGCATGGCAAACCCAGACGGTTATCGCAAGGCCCAGCGTATGATGAAACTGGCGGAAAAGTTCAATCTGCCATTGATATCGTTGTTTGATACGGCGGGCGCATTTGCTGGCCGCGAAGGTGAAGAACGTGGCCAATCCCAGGCAGTTGCATCATCAATTGCAATGGGATTGTCTGTGGCAACACCATATGTTGCCGTCAACGTGGGCCAGGGCGGTTCTGGGGGTGCGATTGCAATTGGCACCGGCGACCGCGTATTAATGATGGAAAACGCGATATATTCTGTGATTGCACCTGAATCTTGTGCCAGTATTTTGTGGAAAGACAATAAATTCAAGGCTGTTGCCAGCACTGCGATGAAATTAACCGCGCGCGACATGGCCGACATGAACGTTATTGATGAAATCATCCACGAACCGGCGGGTGGTGCACATACAGATTGGCAAACAACAATGGAATTATTGGGTAATTCTGTGGCGCGTCACATCACAGAATTGCAACAAATCCCGGCATCTGAATTGCCATCACGTCGCAGTGATAAATTCTTGGCAATGACACGTGACGTTGAAATATATCAACCCGAACACATCGGCGACGAACACTAAAAAATCCCCCGTTTGGGGGATTTTTTAAGATTCGATCTCGCACGTTATACCATATCCCAGGTCAAGTGTACATACGTACTCGTCATCCTCATTATATTCACAGTCTGCATTTTCATACGCAGATTGATATAGCGAGCAGTTATATCTAAGGTTTTTTATACAATCCGCATCGTCGTTACATGCGCCATCAATTGTATCCATCCATTCTTCATACAGCGATTCATCATACCTACCTTCCCCATCATTAGTATCCTCCAGACTGCAATAATAATCATTAGGATTATTATGTTGTGCAAAGGTATCAAAATACTCGCAACTTGGGTACAGTACCGCATCATATGCACAATTTTCTTTAAAGTGATATGTGCCTTTGATGTCTGTAAATGTTTTATCTGTATCAATTATACATGCCGCAACGCTGCCTGCACCGATTTCCGGCACAGTGGTCGCAGGCACAGATACCGTCTGACCGCTTGCATTTGTATATTCGTGTTCTGGACATGTTAAACATTCACTTGCACCCGCAGATGCAAATGTGCCGGCCTTACATTGTCCCGATACCGCTGATAGTCCGGTTCCTGCGCAATATGAACCCGCCGGACAAGACAGGCACGATGATTGACCGGTCGTCGGTTGATATGAACCGGCCGCGCATGCGGTATAACCGGTTGCACCAGTGTTCGCAACATAATTACCCACCGGCGCACTGATACATGATGTCTGTTTTTTATTTGGTTGATACGTCCCGGCCGCACATGGAGACATTGTCGCAGAATCTTTGTCGCCACCCGGACAGGAATGTCCCGCCAGACATTCCGCACAAGAAGAAGCTCCGCCTGAAATAAAAGCGCCTTCCGGCAATTCTTCCAGAGCAAGCTGATAATACGGACTTTCGTCAAAATTTTCATTTAAGTCGCTTATGACGTCATTTCTGAAGCAACCCACACCGTAAAATGGGCCGAAATCATTACAGCTGGACCGACGTTCTTCTTCCGATAGACAATATTCATCATCACATTCCCAGTCGGGATATAACTCAGCATCATCATAACACCATGATTCGCCGTATGTATATCCATCGGGACAATTGCCCAAATAATATCCTGCGTTACACGATGTATATTCAATCAATTCTTCGCATGTGTATCCCGCGGCATTGGCGCCCGTGGCGGTCATAATCGCCAACATGGATACAGCGCTTAATTTTAAAATTTTTTGCATTTCTCTAACTCCTTTTTTGTTTCAGCTATGCAAACAAAAAAAACCGCGATATCTAATAAAGCGGTTGGAGGTTAGAAGCTATAAAGAAGTATAGTGTGTTTATTTTGCGTGCAATGCCCGCATTATTCACAACCCTCCAACCAAAAACGATTGGAGATACTTTTCACCACACGTGGCGCTTCTTTCACGGGCTTCTACACCCCATCAGCAAAAAAACTTGCTGACAACATTATTTTATCAAATTTGACTTTCTTGGTCAACAGATAAATAGATTATCACAGGCAACAAAAAACCGACATAATGTCGGGTCAAATCTACTTCGTATCGAACCTTTTACGGTTCTCGTCCAACTTTCCGCATAAAATTACCCACCAAATGGTGGGTGAATTTCTGGCGGAGCGTATAGGACTCGAACCTATGGACCAAAAATTTCGGTCACAGATTAGCAATCGTTTGCTCCTTGATTTGTTGACAATATTATACAACAGATAACAACAAAAAGCAACAGATTTCTGCGGATTTTATAAAATGGGTTATTTTTGTGCTGTGTGGCAATTTGTTGTGTTTTTTGTATCTTATTGCACCACCAGTGCACCACGGGAGGGGGTGTGCCACCCCATTGTAAGTGTGATATTGTCATTTAAACTTGAGCCAAATTTTAGAAATTCCCCTGCAAGACCATATTTAATGTATTTAGCTCTTTTTGACGCTTTGGGGTGCTTTTTGCTCCTATGGCAATGCCAGTCCAGTAATCTCGTGCAAACATTAATGCTAATTCCTTAAGCTCGGCATATGATTCACCCATTTTGTCGTTGTTGAATACTTTTTCATATATATTGGCCAACAGATTTAACACTTCTCTCATCGGGTTCATCAAATCGTTGTAAATAATCATGGTATTCCCGCCATCTGGGAAATCGTGTGCAATTACATCTCTGAACTTTTTCAGACGCATTGCAGATTCTGATTTCTGAATTGCCTGCAACCACTGTAACGCATCTGATTTTTCTGCTTCGTTCAAGTAGTCGCAATCTGGTTTAGTCACGATTTTAACAATAGATTCAAGATTAACTTTATTCTTGCCGGCTGGTTCAATTAATTTTTTTACAGACAAAATCGTCCTGTCTCGTATTGCAAATAAAGAATAATGAAATAAATGGGTATTTGAATAAACTTCCCTATATGCGGCAGGATACATAAATATATACGTATCAAAGTAAGCCCGTATAGCATTACCACATACGATAGGCAGTTGCTTTTCTAGCTGTTTTTTATATTGCTCCATTTGAGATGTCATTTTACGTGTTCTGATTCCTTCTATACAGGTCATATTACTAGCTTTTATACCTAAAACAAATCAAAATATATCAAGGGGTAGCTTAAATACTCAAAATATATTTAAATTTGCTCTTGATTTTAAAGTGTTGTACAGATATAATACCCCACGCATGGAGCGTTGGCAGAGTGGTAATGCAGCGGATTGCTAATCCGTCATGGCCTTAAAACCATGCACAGGTTCGAGTCCTGTACGCTCCGCCACTATTTAAGCCCTATTTACGGGGCTTTTTATTTTTGCGTCTAGGATTAAGATTTGGAAAATTATTTTTTAATCTACCCATAATTATATGATGCTTGTCATCTAAATCAATTCGTTCTAATACCTTGTCAGTACTAAACTTTCTATTGTGGCGTACAAAATCGGCAATGTTTTTACTATGGTGTGCCGATATTATAAATCTGTCAGCATTATACACGGTGTGCTGATTGATAAATCTAATTGCATTCATGTTATGACGGTTCAAGACTTCAAAACAATCGTAAGTCGTTTTACCTGCCTGAAAATAAGTGTAATCCTTGTCCTTGTTGTTTTTTATTTGTTCGTGCAGTTCCACAGGCAATGGTTCAACCATTAAGTAATGTTCTGGGTCAATAGCTATACCTTTTGGATTAAACAAGTTTTGTGGGTTATCATTCCAGCAGATGAAATGAAAAGGTTTGTCGCACGTTAGAAATTTCCAGCTTGTTTTATTCGTGCTTACTCGCCAATTAGCCATATATATACCCAAGGCAATTGAATACAAAGTTGTCATAGCGAGCTGTTTGGGGTAATATTTGTTCACAGACAACTCTATTTCTTCCTTGTGCTCATTATAAAAACGTATGTCTTCTTCAGATATATTTTTTGACGGTCTTTTCATCATTATTTCTGTGGTTAATTCACCCATTGCTTTTAAAAACTCGCCCATATGCGTTAAAGAATGTGGAGATATAGAAAAAACAGTTGCTAACCATAATGACAATGCAAACCTATCTGTATCTAGTAACGGTTGAACTGTCAGCAAGTCCAAACAAGAGCTTAAATGTGTCTCTAATGCCAGTTGCTGACGTTTTAAAAATGGCGGAACAGTACCATCAGCGTCTAAATTATCCCATCCTTTAGAAGCACAAATAACACCAGTAGTTGGCTCAAAGAAACCTTCTTTGTCTTTGTAATATGCAAAAAGCGTATTTTTGCCAGGGGTAAGAAATCTGCGTAAATACGTCTGAGAAACATAATGGTCGTTTGTTTTTTTTGCTTTCATAATTATCATTATAAATTTTAGGTCGAATAATTTCAAATAATACTACCTTGATTTTGGAATATTTATCCTATATCATTCAAACAGAATCCAAGAGATTGGGTTCGGGGTTGTCAAAAGCCCTATAGCTTCGGTGCGAAAGCATCGTTAAATTGATGTTTCGGTGTTTTTGCACCGTTATCATCCCTGACGTTATGTCGGGGAGCTGTTGGTTATAAAATACAGGCAACTGAAAGGCCACAGAATCATTAAGCTATATGATTTTTGAACTCCCCGACCGCTCTTTCTTGGGCGGTTTAATTTTTTGGGGGTTAAAATGGCAGAAAAAAATATATCTAACAAGAAAAATACGATTTATATTGTTATTGGTGCAACAATATTAACATTAGCAAGAACACTTAAATTGGGTGGGTTAAACACCGGTTTGTTATGCGGATTGTTTACAGGTTCTTTTTATTTGTTTTCTGAGTGGTTCGATTTTGTTGTAAAAGAAAAAAAAGGTACAACATTAGATTATTGGAAACTTAAAAAAAATGATATTGATAAATATATACGAAACAATGTTAAAAATTATGATATACAAAAATGGTATAAGTCCCCTCGTTATTGGTTGTTAGTACTACTTGCACTGTCGCTTTTTTCTTCCTTATTCATTGTTGAGGCGGAATACTTATCTTATTATATTATTTTGTCATTAACGATATGTTTAACCTTGATACCGATTTTTATGAAGGGCAGCCTGTTGCTTTTGATTGGTTTGTCTCTTTTTAAGATATTAGATGTTTGTTTGATGATTGGGTATACATTGTCTGGATTGCAAAGCTATTTAAGTCTAACAATGTTTTTTATGTGGACTCTTGTTTGGGCAGGACTATTGTATATATCAACAAGAATAGAACTAGAACGAAGAAAACAAACATTAAACAAAAGAAATAAATCTTCTACCTTGAAGTGCTTTATTACGTCTTTTTGTATTTTTATTTTTTGTGCGGTCGTTTCTTCATTTTTTTATCCTTATTCATACGAAGATAGAATTAATTTTAAATCTAATATTTATGCAGTCTGTGAAGAAAATATTTATTCTGACTTGTTAAAGCTTGACGACACAGAAAAATCACAGATTGACCAAGAACGATTGGTGCAAATAACCAATGAGTATTGTGGGTGCGTAGCGAATGAGATGTATGATGCTATAGACTGGGATACGAATAGATTTAAAGAATATCAGGATTTGGATATGCATAATTCTGCACAAGCAGATATGTTAACGGGTTATGTCTATTCACAGAAGAAAGAACTTTGTTCTCAGCGTTTGTTTGAAAACGAATAAAAGGTATAAAACATGAACTTTGTACCAAAACTATATTTCAAAACAATTAAACAAACTGGTAATCAGCGGTTAATATTCGTATCCGGCAGTATGTTGTCTTTGCTATACTTAACAATGTTAATATTTGCTTCTCCCTTTTTATCACTATTTTGGGAAATTGTTTCTGGTGGCAAAGAGTGGTTTGAATGCATGCTGTTTTGCTTATATTTATTGTTTTGGGGATTAGTGATATTTTATATCCCGTTTTTGATATTTGTTTTTATTAAGTATTTAATAGTTAAACCTATTAAGTTTATCGTTGAAGGTTACAGTGAAGATAAAAGGAGTAAAAAATGAAAAAATATCGTAACTTTTTGCTTGGTTTTGTGATTCTTTTAATTGTGCCTTTGTTCTTTTTGATAAGCGCCCAGCTTATTTTCTTTGATATGAACAAACAGGCTCGCGATGTCGCTTTTTCGTGGGCGCAACAAGAAATGACTTTTGATGGGTATGATTCAGCGGAATTAAAAAAGGCTATAAAACAAACTGTAACCATTCATACTATGTGCGCGGATTTAGAAGACGAAGGTAGTGTTGCGCTGGACGAAATTTGTTCTACCGCAAAAACATTGCGCTATTTTAACTCTTTTGCGCTTGCAGTGATGTTGTTGGCACTGTTTTCGGCTTTGATAACGTGTGCATGGGCTCATTTTGCTGAAAAGAATCGATTGCTATTATTGTTGTCTTTTAAATCGGTCTTTTTTGTTTTGGCAATTTGTTCTATCGTATTATTGTTGGGACAGTCTATTCTATTGTGTAGCGCGATATTCTATTTAATGTTATATTTTACCGGCTATATAGCCCCAAAACTATTGATTATTATTGCTGCGATTGGATTGTTTACAAGCATAAGTATATTGAAAACGTTGGTTCGCAGGATAAAATCTCAAAATGTTGTTGTTGGATACGCGGTATCAAAAAAGGAACAACCAAAATTATGGGGGTTTGTGAACGATACAGCAAAAAAGTTTAACGCAACGGCTCCTAAAAATATCGTTCTTGGTCTTGGATGTAATTTTTATGTTACCGAGGCAGATGTCCTGTGTTTGTCAGGGAAGCTGACAGGAAGAACACTTTTTCTTTCTATATCATGTCTGAAGAATTTTTCTCAACATGAGTTAGAAGCGATTATTATTCATGAATTATCTCATTTTGAAGGTAAGGATACGGTGTTTGGATTGCGTTTGCATCCTACATGGCAGAAAACGCACTCAGTTGTTGCTAATATAAACTCCACAGATAGTGCATTATTAATACCTTTTCAGCTTGTGTTTGATGGTTTTGTTACTTTGTTTGCAGAAGCTTATGGTAAATTTAGTAAGCAATCAGAAGAAGCTGCCGATAAAAATGCTGCAAGAATAGTGTCAAACAAAGATATTGCCAGTGCTTTGGTTAAATTGAACTTGTTTTCATTATATTGGCGACAGGTTGAACGAGATAGTGTGGAATTGGTAAAAGACGGCAAGTGTTTGACTAATAAAAGTCTTGCGTTTTGCGATTTGCTAACAACGACAAAATTAAATCGTGCGGATATGACTAAAGCTTTACAATTAGAAGAAAAGTCTTTGCCGGCAGATTCTCATCCGTCATTAGGGGAACGATTGGAATATCTGGGTGTAGATGCTGCAAAAGTTTTACCAAATGTTTATAAAACCGAAAACGATAGCTCGGTTGCAGTTTTGATAGAATCTATCGACAAGATAAGTGAAGAGTTATCAGCGGCAAGCAATCACTTGTTGTTCAAGGGGATAACAATATAATAATGAGTTATAAGACAAATGCCCCATGGGCATTTGTCTTATATGCGAACAACAATTGTTGCTTTAATCTACTTTTTGTTGTTTTGCCTTGTATGACACTTTGATTTCTTGTTGGGTAAGCGTGCTGTTTGGGTCAGTAATAACAAATGGTGCAGATTGCTCTTTGACCAAATCAAAGAATAGACGCATTGCTTTCAGATTACCTGCTTGGGCACTGATTATCAATTCTGCCATTATACCGTCCAGTATGGTCGGATTATCAACATTATAACGTTTGCAAAAGTCTTCTTTGCGACGGTCGTTATAAGAAAAGGTTAATGGTGCACTGGCCATTGTCATTGCGATATCACGCAGTTTTTTACGTTCACGACGTGCTTGGCCGGACATAACACCCCCAATTCGTCCAAGTTCTCGGGCTTCGGTCGGGCTTAATACTTTTAAGTTTTGTTCATTTGCCATGTTGGTATCCTGTTGTTATAAGCGTGCCATTGTGCCGATTGTTGGTTTGTCGGGCTTTTTATCGGCACAATGTATTATTTGTTAATCCGGTAAATCAGAAATATCTGTGTTTGGTGGTACGGTGGCACAGTTTAAATTGCGTGATGGTAATGGTGTTAAGTATCGTTCGAAGGCATCTTCAAAATCTTTTGCAAAATACCTATGGACTCGTACATCATAACCACGTGGTGTTTGTGTGTGAATGTCATATCGTTTCAATATAGAAGCCAGTGCGTGGGTGGTTAAACCTTTGTTTTTATACTCTGCCCATGGTGATTCTTCAAGAGATATAAGTCTTTTGACCAATTGTTCTGACGGGATATTATCGATTCTTTCTTCAATAAAAATATTGCGAATATCAAATAGTAACTTGTCCCCAATAGATACACTATCGTCATATAATGTTGACTTTGATAATACCAAGGCAGAGTGCGTAAATCGTTTTTCCCATTCTGGTGAAATAGCTTTTGCTATTGTAAACAACGCTTCCCATGCGTCGGCCGCACGGTCATTAAAACATTCTGGTATTTCTGCGTGTGTTTGTGCAATGGCTTGCTCGTTGTCCGTCATAAATCGCAGGCATTTTCTGCATATTTCTTGTGCGATTGGCTTAAAGTCTCGTGTGCGTAATCTGTTGATTTTATCAGAGCGTTTCTTGCGTTTCATAGTAATAACTATGCCACGGTCTAAGATTGTTGCCGGTAAAGAACCGATTGCAGCGATACCAACAGGGGAATAGCATGCAAAGAACTTTACTTTATGTGCCTTTCCGACGGTTTCTATACGAGAAATTTTACCTTCTTTCTGAAAGCCCGCATTGATAATGCCACGCAACTCTTCATTGTTTTGTATAAAAGTATCTGCTTCGTCAATTAACATAGTTGGTTTCCAAGCGTCAATAGCACGAAACAATACAGCAGTAGTAACGTTTGAAACATTTATTGGTCTATAGGACAAATGCTCTATCATTCGCAAAACTGTTGTTTTTCCACAGCGTTTTTCGGGCGAAACGATACAAAGTCTTGGGGAAAAGTCGAACAAATTGACATTGTAGGTGTGAAGAATCCACATAGTCATTACTTCACTGGCACAATTTGGCAAGTAAAGATAGGTGGTTAGTTGGTTGTTTATATAATCGGCAAGCTCTGAACCGTTTACGGGTTCTGGCCATGGCTCGACTGTTGGGAACATGGTTTCTTCGCTTTTATCTTGCGTTTTCTGTTCATTGGGCGTATAGTTAACTTGTGAATTTAAGAAAGCTGTGTCATTCGATACGGCTTTTTTGTTTGAAACGATATTTTCATAATTCTGAATGGTCATTACAGCCCCCTTTATCTGCCTGTGATTGATGGGTTGGTGTCCAGCCATGCAAAGAACTTGTCGCAATCGATTAAGATTTTACGACCAAGGTGTTTAACCGCCCCGCAATCTTTTAATCCATTCAGTTCTTCATAAAACAAAATGTTTCGCAAACTGCCGATTGTGAATGCGGGGTATTCTTCGCAAAATTGGTTTACTGTTTTTAGGTTTTTCTTATCTGTCATAGCATTTTCCTTAGTTTTCTTTCTTCAAGTGACCCCATGCCACCTGTTGTCATGAACAATATGAATCTAAAAAACAGCGTTTTTTTGCTCTCGCTAACGAAAATACTACAGGCCGCTAGCGGGCGTACCTGCTATAATTTCGGCATATGTTGGCCAATTTTGTGGTTTGCCTTTAGGTAACCATTTTTTTATTGTGTTATAAGCATTGTTACTGCTTAAGGGAACTACACCTTTAGGCCATTTTTGCTCATCCAACTCACAAACTAACTCCATAATAATACGGTTCTTTGAATATGTGGTATGCTTGTCACGTGTGTCATAAGCACGTCGTATGCACCAATCCTTTATAGGTTTTCTTGTTTTTTCAAATGTAACTTTTCCAGATTTTTTACGTGCGTTTACTCTTTTGTCGAGTTCTCGCTGACTTACTCGCAGGTCTCTTTTTAATAATATATAGGCATTTGGATTTCCTGCATATCCTTCTTGCGTGCTCCAGTTTAGATATTTAGGGTCGTTTGGAGCTAAGTCCGCCACTTCTTCGAATATCATTCGCTGTCGCTCAGTCTCTATTCGTTTTTGTTCCAGTTCTGCATGATAATGTTCTTTTACTTTAGCCATAATTTTATCTGTTGATGTATTCATTTTGCTTCTCCGAATATTTTGTTAGTCATTACACGTTCAACTACAGATTGTTTGTGTTGGTCTGATAAATGTGAGTATCGTTTTGTCATTTGCAATGATTTATGTCCAAGCAAATCAGCGATTAGTGCCGTTGTTATGCTGTTCATTGCAAGATAAGATGCAGTCGTATGTCTTAAATCATGAAAGCGAAAATTTTTTATCTGAGCTTTTTCTATGGCTGTATACCATGCATGATTTATATTGGCATGGCCTGTCAAACTGCTAAAGCGATTGGGTGGGAACAGATATTCTGAAGCTCCCCGTGCAGATTCTAGTTCACGTAAGACTGACAACGCAGGCTCTATAATTGGCAACGTACGTTGTTCACCATTTTTTGTCTCTTGCAGGATTGCACGACCTTTGCCGGATTCTAAATGTAAATCTAAATCAGCCCATTTAAGGGACAATATTTCATTCTTACGTGCACCTGTTGTGATAGCAAGCAGAACCACTGGATATAAAATAGGATTGCTAGATTCCTTGCAGGCGGACAACAGATTTTCACGTTCTGTATCTGTCAAATAACGAACACGACCACGTGGTTCGCTATATTTACTTATTTTTGCCATAGGATTGTGCGAAAGCCAATCTAGATTCTTATAGCCATATGAAAACACCACCGACAACGATGCGATATATCTGTTCATGGTTGCTGCAGACTTTGTTTTGCCACGTGGAGTCGGTATCTCTGCTATTTTATGTAATGCAGATGTCAAAATATCTGGTTTTATCGCAATCAAAGCATATTGCCCAATAAGAGACTTCCATATTTCTAAATGTGCATTAATGTCAGTGTTCTTGTTCTGTTTTTTAGGATGTTCTTCTTTTAGATACTTGTCTATCAGTTCCGATACAGTTCGCCTGTTTGATTCAACAGACGGCAGATATTTACCGTCCTTGATAGCGATTTCTGTTCGCTTTGCCCATTCTTCTGCTTTTGTTTTTTGGGCAAATGTGTTTGAAACACTAGGGTGTCCCTTAATACGAACAAGGGCACGATATGATGTTTCGCCTTTACTGTTGATACGTTTTTCAATAGTTGCCATTTCTAGCACTCCTTTTTGTTATAAAACAACCTGCGGTTAACCGATTTCATTGTTATTCGGCTGATTTTTAGTAGCGACTTATGTTTCTGTAAGTAGTTATTGTATTCGTTCGTTATAAAATAATGTCGTGTTATTAAATCTGTAAATAAGTCTTCAAATATTTTGGTATGTTTTAGTCGTTTAATTCGTTTTTTATCGTCACTACATTCAGCATAACACATGTTTTTTAAAATTGTCCACAAGAACACACATTTTTTTATGCACGACAGATATTTAATCTGTGTCATAAATTGGCACACCCCTTGTAAATCAAAGCCTCGTATTGTGCGGTTATTGTCTGTAGTGCAGTTGTGGTGCACTAACATGCTAAAAGCGGTAAAATACATGCTGTTTAGAACGGATAGATTTATTGTACTGTATGGTGAACAGCTGTCAAAAATGCACCATGGCTGTACCACGGCAAAATTCTTATCGTTGTATTTTATTGATTTTACATGGTTTTTATAAAGAAAAAAGCAGATTAGCAATCTGCTGCATTACCACTCTGCCAACGCTCCGTGCGTGGGTTATTATATATAAACACAAATTTAAATGCAAGCACGAAAATCTAAAAATTTCCACCTTGACTTAGATTGTCGCCCCATGGCATAATATCCATGCAATGACAATTCGTTTTATCAATTTTTACTGTTGTTGTTAAATTGCATATTTGGCGAACTTATTTTGTTTGCAATTAAATCACACAATTACTAAAATCTCAACGAACTTAAACCGGAAAAGGAACACATTATGACAATTAAATTATACAATACCATGTCCAGAAAATTAGAAGAATTTAAACCATTACAACCCGGAAAAATGGGATTTTATACATGCGGTCCAACGGTTTACTGGGATGCACATATCGGCAACATGCGCACAATCGTCAACAGTGATATTATCAAACGCGTATTTATCGAAAATGGATACGATGTCACACATGTTATGAACTTTACAGACGTTGGTCATTTAACCAGTGACGGCGATACAGGTGACGACAAAATGGAAAAGGGCGCTGCACGTGAAAACCTGTCTGTATGGGATGTTGCACAAAAATACATCGACAACTTTTTACATGATTCTGACTTGTTAAACATTATTCGTCCAACATATGCGCCACGCGCCACAGATCACATTGCCGAACAAATTGAACAAGTAAAACAGTTAGAAGCATTGGGGTACACATACGAAATCCCGGGTGACGGAATATACTATGACACATCTAAATTTGCGGCATACGGCGCATTGGGCGGTCAAAAATTATCTGAATTACGTGGTGGTGCCCGCATTGATGACAGTGGTAAAAGAAATTCAACAGACTTTGCATTGTGGAAATTTTCACCCACAGACACCAAACGCCAAATGGAATGGGACAGCCCATGGGGCGTCGGATTCCCAGGCTGGCACATTGAATGTAGCGCCATGAGCATGAAATACCTGGGCAAACATTTTGACCTGCATGTTGGGGGGCAAGAACATGCAAAAGTACATCACTCTAACGAAATCGCACAAAGTGAGCCATTGGTCGGTGCGCCATGGGTTTCATATTGGACACATTTCGAATGGTTGCTGTTAAAGGACGGCAAAATGTCTAAATCTGCCGGGACTGCATACACTGTGCGTACATTGGTTGAACGCGGATATGACCCAATGGCATACAGATATTTATTACTGCAAAGCCATTATCGTCAACCACTGGAATTTTCGTTTGAATCATTGGATGCGGCGGCAAATGGATATAAAAATATTGTTCGTAAAATTGCTGATTTAATGAACGCTGACAATATGGGCGAACTGGATTCCAGTGCTTATAACACATGGCACGATAAAATTTTGGCGCCCGCATCAGACAATTTCAAAACCGCAGAATCATTGGTCGTTGTGCAAGAATTATTAAAAGATGGCAATATCAATCCTGCGACGAAATTGGCGTTGTTTGAATTTATCGACCGCCTGTTGGGATTGCAATTTATTGACCGTGCGAAGAAATTAGTTGCGCTGGAAAATGAATCTGCACCGGCTGAGATTATCGCAATGGCCCAGCAACGTGCCGATGCCAAGGCTGCCAAAGATTGGGCAACCGCAGACAGCCTGCGCGCACAAATAGATGCCGCTGGTTGGACAATACTGGACAGCAAAGACGGATACAAAATCGTCAAAAAAGCATAAATTAAATTCAAAAAAATAATAAAAATATGTTGAAATTGGGGCAATATTAGTGTATATTGCCCCCGTTATAACAAGAGGAAATTTCCATGAACTATCCATATATGCCTAAATCAACAGCACTGTGGCTAATTGAAAACACAGCATTGACATTTGAACAAATTGCAGAATTCTGCGGTCTGCACGAATTGGAAGTAAAAAATATCGCCGACGCAGAAACATACAAGATTCAACCATTAAACCCAATTTTAAGTGGCCAGGTCACACGTGAAGATATCACCGCATGCGAAGCAGATGTAAACGCACGTCTGACATTGCGTCAAGAAATTGTTGACGCACAACAAAAACAAAACAAACGTGGTGTTGGCTATACACCGAAATTACACCGCCAGAACCGTCTGGGTGGGATTTTATGGATTGTAAAAAATTACCCTGAATTGTCCGATGGTCAAATTGCGCGTTTAATGCGCAGTACCAATCCAACGGTCGCATCTGTGCGTAACAAAACACATAATTCGTATTCTATTATCCAAATTCAAAGTCCGATTGTTCTGGGGCTGGTATCAGAATCTGCGATTCATGATGCTGTGGCCAAGGCGCAAAAACAGGCCAGCAAACAATCAAAAAAGAAATAAACGCGCATAACCTTTCAGATAAACATTAAAAACTGCGACGGGGTGATTAATGGTAAAAAAATTGGACCAGGCGACGAAATTATTGATTGATTCTTTGCCTGAAAATCTGCAAAAACTGGCAACAAACGCGGTCGAAGTCGGTTATCTGTCTCGTATGGATTTCGATAACGCAACCGAAGCGGACGAAGTGCCCGCCGAAGAACATGACGAAGTCTTGGATTTCTTTCAACAAGACCTGGGGCTGGAAATCTTGGAATCCGACAATTACCCCCAAGATCTAGATCGCTATTATGGCACCGATGAAGATGATGAACCACGTGATAAAACGCGCAATTTGTTAAATGCCGATGCCGAACAGGTTGATGTAAATGACGATGATTATGAACATTATGCAAAACAATTGGAACGCAGTCAGACAGGTTCATTGGTGTTGGGTGTTCAAGATTCTGTTCAATCGTATTTAAAACAAATTGGTACGGTCCAGTTGCTGACCGCCGCTGGCGAAGTCGCCATCGCACAACGTATCGAAGCAGCATCACGTTTAATGGTATATGGTCTGTGCGAAAGCCCAATGACAATCCAGGCAATGTTGGATTGGTATCAGCAATTGTTAAATGAAGATATTCGTCTGCGCTATATCATCAACTTGGAAGTTATGTATTCCAGTGATTCTGAACAAAAATCATTGGCGGCATTATCCGAAGCCCTGAAATCCAAAGGGGTTGAACATGTTGATGAATTAGATGACGATGATTTAGATGACTTGGAAGATGCGTCTGTTGGCAACGAAGATGACGAAGACGATGTTGATGACGAAGACGGTATTAAAAAAGAAGACACCCCACGCAGCACATCTGGTGTGCCAATTCCTGTGATGGAAGAAGCGTTGATGCCGATGGTGTTGGATTTGTTTGCCAAAATTAAACGCATATTTAACAGTATGCAGAAATTACAGGCAAAACGTCTGGAAAACTTGTTATCGTCTGATACGCCTGATGCTGCATTGGAAAAGAAATATACGAAAATGCGTCTGGAATTGTTCGAATACGTCAGCAAGATTCGTTTGAACGACGACCGTATCGCGGAAATTTTAGAACAGTTGACAAAGCGCGACCAATTGCTGATGGGATTAGAAGGTAAAATGTTACGTTTGGCACTGGCCAACAAGGTTAAACGCGAAGATTTCTTGGCCGAATATACAGGTAACGAATTAAACCGCAATTGGGTAAAGAAACTGGCCAAACATAAAAATGCAACATGGGCAAATTTCGCCAAGAAACACGGCGATGATATCTTAAAGATTCAAGAAGACATTACCGCAATTGCCAACGAAACAGGTCAGCCAACATCAGAATATAAAAAAGTTGTCGAATTGGTTCGTCGTGGCCAAGCCGAGGCCGCCCGTGCAAAACGCGAAATGATAGAAGCGAACCTGCGTTTGGTCATCAAATTCGCAAAAAAATCCAGCAACCGTGGTCTGGGACTGGACTTTTCTGACTTGGTTCAAGATGGAAATATTGGTTTGATGAAGGCTGTTGATAAATTTGACTATCGTTTGGGTAATAAATTTTCGACCTATGCAACAAATTGGATTCAGCAGGGTATATCGCGCAGTATTGCCGACCAGGCGCGCACTATACGTATCCCGGTACATATGATTGATAACATACACAAGATTCAGCGTGCATCACGTCAATTTATGCATAAATATGGTCGTCAGCCAACTGCCGAAGAATTGTCCAAGATAATATATCTGCCGGTTGATAAAATCCACAAGGCAATGAAGGTCAATCTGAAACCAATATCCTTGGAAGCCCCCGTTGGTACCGAAGATGACAGTTCGCGTATTGAAATCATTGCTGACGAAACTGCGAAAAATCCATTTACGTCGGCCGCCCAACAAAATCTGCGTAAGATTGTTACACAAATTTTATCAGAATTGGATCCCAAAGAAGAAACAGTTCTGCGTCAACGTTTTGGTATGTCTACAAACAAAACCAGTACCTTGGAAGAAGTTGGTGAATACATCGGGGTTACCCGTGAACGTATCCGCCAGATTGAACAAAAGGCGCTAAATAAGTTAAAACATCCAACACGCGCACGTAAATTACGCAGTTTTTTGGAAGAATAAATATCGCCCCGCCACGCGGGGCACATTTTTAAAAGGTAATAATATGAAAAAGAAAACATTATTATTTTGTAATGGGCTGTCGGGCAGTGGTAAAACTTATTTTATAAGGAATACGCTGCCACAAGGATTGTTTTATAATTTACGTTCTGCAACAACGCGTCCAATGCGTGATGGTGAATCCGAAGGTAATCCATATTTCTTTCGTGACGAATCGTTTTTTGACAATGCGTCATTGGCAACACGTCTGTGGGTAAACGAAGATTTTTGGACGCCTGGAACCCCAAAGTGGTTATACGGTATCCCGGAATTTGAAATCATGGAACATTTGGGTCAGAATTTAATTTACGACGTAATTCAGCCACGATATACGCGTCAATTGATTGATTGGTTTAAATCGCACGGATTAGATTCTAAATATAATTTTCGCGTTGCATATTTCTTGCCACCGGCGAACAATTTTAACACAGTTGCACAACGTGCAAATATGCCAAACGATACCGATGTGCGCCGAACAAATACGTGTAATCCATTAGATTTTTTAGACGCAGGCCTGGATATAGACTATATTTTGCAACCGATAAATGGTAAATACAATCCGCGTCTAATTGCGCATATTAAATATTTACAAAAATATCGATAAAAAACACTTGCTATAAAATATTAAATTGTCTACGATACTCGTATAAATAATTATTCTGGGAATAAATATTAGAGAGAAGAGATTTTATAAATGGCGCAAAACCGGCTTTTAACCAGATTTTTTACATTTTTTCTCTCGTGTATATTGTTGCATGGTAATGATGCGTGGGCGGCTGGTTATTATTGCAAAGAATTGATTGAATACGTCTTATGTTTTGATGGCAATTATATGAATGATGGTAAATGTGATTCTTGTGCACCTGGTTCATATTGCAAATCAGAAAACCCAGATACTACTACAACAGTGTTCAGTTGCGCCACTGAAACAGGTAATGAATTTGCAACATCTGCATCTGGTTCCGATTCTGTCGAAGACTGTTTTATAACATGCGAAGATGTCAAAGTGTACTGGGGTGGTGATTCTGCGGCATTCAGATGCGATTGTCCATATTATGAAAAAATGGGTGCCACAGGTTGCGAACCATGCAATATTGAAAACGCGTTGAGTTATATTGACAGTAAGGATTCTAACTGTCAGGTTGCAGAATGTGCGGTTGGATTCCATCCTGTGGGTAACAAATGTGAACCAAATGTCATTGAATGCACTGACGCAATAGAAAACGCAGCCCGTGCCGAAGCAACATGGGATAACACCGCGCAAACATTCAGTGAATGCACGGTCACAGAATGTGTCGCCGATTATCATGTTTACGAAAATGCTTGTGTGTCTGATACCGAAACGTGTCAATTGTCACATGGAACCGGTACGCGTGAATGGAATCACAGCACGAATACGTGGGATAAATGCATTGCGACAACGTGTGAGGCAGGATTTACTAATGACCCGAACGAAACAAATGCAACCGATCCGACACAGTGTGGCGAATGCGTGAATGCATATGGTCCAAATGGCGAACGTGTTGTCTTTGATTATGTTGTCGGTTGCGAAATCGCAAGATGTATGAACGAAGGCGAACAATATGTTCTGGATAACAACCAATGTCGTCTGATTTGCACAGGCAGCGACGAAACCGGCGAGAGATATTGGGATGAAGATTTACGAAGATGCGTCCACACATGTTATGCTGGTTATGGTGGATGGTCAGATGCATACACACCAAAAAACTGATATAAATCCCCCGTTCAGGGGATTTATATTATTTTATCTTGTTTTTTATGCAGTTATATGGTATAATTACAAACGAATCCACAGGGATGTGTATTCGGGGCCTTAGAAAAGCCTTTATGAAAGCGGTGCAAGCCTTATGCACTGATATCCGCACAAGAAAATTGGCGCGGTTTGCGTCTTTTTTTGTGTATATCCCCGCATTTTGTGTCGGGGTGCCGTCGGCTATACAACAGGGTTATACCTAAAAGCCGACGGGGTCATTCTTTCATATGATTTTTCTAGCACCCCGACCGCCATTCCCATGTGGCGGTTTTTGATTCTAACAACACAACAGGGGGTGAAAATGAAAACAAATAAAATAATTATATTCCTGATGCTGTGCATATTGTCAATGCCCGCATCCGCAGGAATTGGCACCAGCGGTATATGTGACCTTATTGCAGAATTACAAGGTATTTTTGCGATACTGCGAACACTGGCCTTTATTGGTGCCGGATTTATTTTGGCGTCCAAGGCATGGTCACTAATCAGTTCTGGAAAACTGGGTGATAAAGATTTTAATGTCGAAGGAATAAAGTCTGTTGGGGTGCCGATGCTGATTGGGTTTATATTACTGTTTTCCATCGGCGTTATTTTACAGATATTCAGCAGTGTTACCGGCGCAGAATTACTGGGGTGCTCGGAACAGGTGTTCCAAGGTTGGTAAATTAAAACAAGAAAGGGAGAACTAAAATGAAAATATCTTTTTATACAAAACGACGCATTGTTTATGCTGTGATGGTATTTGCAGTTTTTATGTGTGGATACATGCTTGGTATCGGATAGTCACCCCCAATTCGGGGGATTTTTATTATGATAAAATGTCTAATCTGTGATTGCAGGGTTCAAAGTGATATGTCATAAATAATCAAACATCATTCATGTTGTAAAAAATCTATCCGGCTAAATCTATCAAAGATTGCGTGTCGCCCAAGATCAGATAATAACATATACCTGTTGTCAACTTTTTATTTTTTCTTTTCTAATAAATGTTGTGTCAGTTTTTGAAATTTTTGCATCGTATATTGTCGAATTGCATTTTCATTATTATGCGTGCAATATATCATTGCTTCTGGATAAGACATCACTGTGTTTGTATTCGGATTTATTGTAACGGTTCGAAAATTACGTTCGTTTAATTGTTCAATTGTTTCACATTCATCGCCTATTTCGTCCAAGACGCTGTGCGTGTCTATATATAATTGCATTGATTGCGCTAAATGCGACAATAATGGTGTTTGTGATATTTCCAGATAATATTCCAATGGTATCGTATTGATTTTATCATAGATAAAATTACCCATTGGTTCTTTTAATGATTTTAGCATAATTGCACGATTTACACGCTTTTGAAATTCATTTAAATCCATGCATGGTTCGACGCCGTATATTTGTGCATATGTTATAATATCTTTGGGTTTGCGTATATGTAATGTTGGTTCGGTTCTGTCTATTTTGCGTATTGATTGCATATAATTTTCATAGATGTGCGTATTTTGTGGCACTTTATCAGACAGCATTACATAGTATTGAAATGTATTAAATAAATCGATATAGCACCACAATGTATTGCCCTGCGAAAACAGAATCATATTATGATACAGTTCGGTTTGTGTTCCTAATTCCAAGTATTCGTCCAATGGATTTAACGGCATAAATGGTACTAATGGATAATTGTATGTTATATTACTGATATTATCATCAGATTTTGTGATGTGTAATCTATCTTTGATTAAATCAAAATTCACATTTTTTGCCAATGCATAATTAAACGCAATTTTTGCCATACCGTTTTTAAACACGTTGTTATCCAGATTAAAATCAAAAGAAACAATATCCAATGGCAATTTTGCCGCATTTGTTTTTAATTTTTTATTCAATTCCTGACAGCATACTACCTTGCCGGCCTTTATGTCTGCCTTGTAAAATTCACCTTGGTAATGAACTGTGCCGGTATATGATGGTGTTGAATTTTTTTTATTACTTTTTGCCAAATTGCGAATATTTCCCAAAATCGGATTAAATATTGTTGTAAAGGGCAGGTCAATCTGACGGCTGACAAGGTTATTACATTCTGGACAGCAAATGTCTTCGGATTCCAACAGCCCACCCAACGCATTCTGGATAACGTGTTCGCTGCTGCGTGTAGTAATTTCTTTGTTGCAATAAATGCAGTGACTTCTGGACATAACGCGTATAGTATAGTGTCAAATGTTGCTTTTGTCAATATTATCATAGTTTTTTATTGATTTTTTGTTATTTATATGAAACAATGATGAATGTCACAGGGCAGTTCCTGTGAATCGCGGATTTAAATCCTAACTTGTCCTGCGTTAATGGACTAAAACAGGAGTCTTTTTATGTCAAAAATTAAATTATCACCAGAAATAATTACACAGTTAAAACGTATGGGGTGCAAACAAGACGGGAATTCCTGGATTGTTGATAATGTTCGGTTTGAATTTGACAACCAATTGCATATATCTTGTTATATCAACAATATTTTTCGTCAGGGATATACCGGTGCAGAAAAAATATTACGTGTTTTAACAGAACATGCAGATGCAAATCAGTAAATCAAATCGAATAAAAATAAACGCGGATTTAAATCCTAACTTGTCCTGCGTTAATGGACTAAACCAAGGAGTAAAAAATGTTAAAAACAGCTGAAACGGTGTCTTTGGGGCACCCTGATAAAGTTTCCGATTATATTTCATCTTATATTTTAGATCGCATGATTGAACAAGATGCTAGCGTAAAGTACGCGGTCGAAGTCATGATCAAAGACAACACTGTTGTCCTTGGGGGTGAAGTCACTGGCAATGTTGATTTGTCATCTGTTACAGAATACGTTAAATCCGCATTGCGTGAAATCGGATACGATGAACGTTATGCGTGTATTTGGGGCGATTATGCGATAAATATTCATAAAATTAGTGTTATAAATATGATTGGTATTCAGTCGCCAGACATAAATTGCGGTATTGTAAATGATGGTTGGGGCGACCAAGGTGTATTTGTCGGCTATGCGTGTCGTGGTGACGATTTAATAAATCGAGAATTATATTTAGCACGAAAATTAAATCGCGCGATATATGATATGGCACGTGTTTCGGATAATATGGGTTTAGATATAAAAACGCAAATATCAATCGATGAAAAAGGTGTAATCGATACGGCAATTCTGGCGGTTCCAATGCTGAATACTGTTGATTTAACCCAAACGGTTATTGGTATGTTGGGTCAAACACCAAAGAATATAATCATAAATGGTACGGGCATATATCGATATCATTCATCGATTGCAGATTGCGGTATTACGGGGCGTAAATTGGCATGTGATTTTTATTCAACTGCATGTCCAATTGGTGGTGGATCGCCATGGACCAAAGATGGCACCAAGGCAGATTTGACACTAAATTTATTTGCGCGGCATTTGGCAATTGAAAACTTGGGGGATAACGACGAATGTTTTGTATACCTGTCTTCATGTATTGGACGTGCTGAATTGCCCAGCGGTTTAATAAAAACAGTCAAAGACGGCATCGCCATAGAACGCGATATATATTGTGTATATCCGCCACGTATTCTGATTGAATTATTTGGCTTAAACAGACCTGTGTATGCGAAATTATGTCGTGATGGATTGACGCAACAAATATTACGAACACAGTGAACATTTTAGGCTTTTTTATAGCATAAAAATATGATATAATTACCATCATGAAAAAGATTATATTACCTTTGTTGGTGTTGGGATTGGCAGGTTGTCAATCTGCGACCGAAGATTTTACAATTGCATCCAGTGATTCTGAATTCTCATCAGAATGCATTGGTTCGAATTGTGCGATTATACATTTTTCATCACCAAATGGGAATGATTTGGTTTTGGAAACAGATAATCATATTATTGAAATCACAGCCCAGCCTGGGATTGCATATTCATATTATGTTTGGGCGGGTGACAAAGATACAACTGATGAACCCGATTTAATCGTTCATGATGGTGATGCGATGGTTCTGGTTGCAGAATAAATACCCCCAAATTATTGGGGGTTATTTTTTATTTTGATTTTCATCCAAGAATTCCAAAATATCATGTTTAATATTATTGTTGCACGTCAGTATTTTATCAGCATTTATTTCTGGATACATCACTACTGTCAATTTATCTGCATCATATACACCATACATTTGGTGTAATATTCGCCCCAGTTTTTCCCATGACCGTGATGCTTTTATATGTCCGCTGATAATCATCAAAGGGATATGGTCTGATATAGTATTGTGCTGTTTAGGAAACAGTCTGTCCCAAATGCTGGTTTTTGTGCATTGTGGGTGGTGTGCCACAGATATCGCGCCTGCATACAAATTGTTTTGTTGTATCATATGTTGCACAATCGCATTGTCGCAATCGTCGCTGATAAAAAATAATGGCTGTTCAAAGGTCTGACTGATATATCGTCCGAAACGTATTGCATGTTCTGGGCTATTATCGGTATGATTTTTTTGTGCGACGATATATCTGTTAAAGTTTAAAAATTGTGCCAATTCATCATATTGATTATTGAATTGCTGATTTCCAGTTATCAATTGCACGATACCGATTGGCGACTGAACGGAATCCCATATTTTATATTTAAAATTTGATAAGGTTTGCATGTTATCATCCCGCCTATACAAGTTGATATTACAACGCAATAATTCTCCTTGTCACTAGGTATATGTTCGGTTTTTACGCGTTTTGGCCGGCGACATAACCGCTGGCCCATGCCCAGTGCAGGTTAAATCCGCCCAAATCACCTGCGATATCTAAAACTTCGCCAACAAAGAACAATCCTGAACACAGTTTTGATTCCATCGTCTTTGAAGAAATTTCATCTGTATCGATGCCACCACGTACAACTTCGGCGCTTTGCATGCCGTGTAATTTTATTTGATTTGCGGGTATATGTATTTTTTGAATTGCAGTTATAATTTTTTCTATATCCAATTTTTTTATGTCTGCAATATTGCGCATATCGTCGTCCACAATCCACTTTACGATTTTTCTGGGCAGATATTCGCATAATATGCCTTGCATCGTTCTGCGTCCATTTGTGCGCTTGTAATCATCAAATATTTTGTACAGATTGATGTCGGGTAATAAATTTATTACAATTCCGTCTGTTATATCGTACAGACTGGCGCGATATGCGGCGGGGCCACCAATACCAAAGTGCGTAAACAGCAAAGAATCACGCACGCGACATTTGCCGACGGATATTTCTGCATCCAATGATATCCCTGCAAATTCTGTTGGGAATATCGGTGTCGCCATCGCGCACAGGGCGGGGCGGACAGGCACAATTCTATGTCCAAAAGATTTGGCAATTTTATAACCGATATCTGACACACCCAATGTTGGGAAAGATATCCCGCCTGTGGCAACAATAACAGATTTTGCAGTATACGTTTTATTGTTCGTCACAACGTTAAATATTTCGCCAGATTTAGTTACAGATTTCACACACGTATTATTTATAAAATCAGCGCCGTTCGTATCATTCATCAAAGCGTTGACCACAGCGTCTGCACCATCTGCGCAAAAGTAACGTCCCGATGTTTTTTCAACCAGTTGAATATTGTGTTCGTGTGCCCAATTGATAATATCACCTGGTGTAACACGACTAAGTGCGCCCCGAACAAAGTCTGGGTTTGTGCCGAAATATCTGCTGTGTGAAACGGCGTCGTTTGTAATGTTGCATCGTCCACCCCCAGACGCCATAACTTTTCGTGCGGGCGTGTCACCCATTTCCAGTATTGCGACCCGTTTGCCACGTGCCAATGCGATATTGGCGGCGAATAATCCTGCCGCACCTGCACCGATAATAATAACATCATATTGATTCATGATTCAGATATTATCATATCAACAATAAAAATCTATTATATAAATAAAAGTCTTTGCAAAGATTGTATAAAAATGATAAGATAAAATTGTTATCAGGAATTTCTGATAATGGGGCGTAGAAACCCTTGAAAGAGGTGTCCGTGAATGTCATGGGCAAGAATTCTCCAACCACGGGGTTGGAGGGCGGTGAATATATTGAATAAGCCCGCTATACCTCTTTATAGTTTCTAACCTCCAACCGCTTTATTTAATATCGCGGTTTTTTGTTTGCATACACGAAACGAAAAACGGAGAAGGAAATATGCATAAATTTTTAAAACTAGGCAGTGTATCCATGTTGGCCATTGTTGCTGTTACAAACGCAAATGCCGCTGGATATGTTTGTAATGACTTAATTGAATACACATCGTGCAGTGCGGGATATTATTTAAAAAGCAATAAATGTCCCGCCGGATATAGTTATGGAACCGGTTGGTGTGATAATTGTGGTGGTGGATGGTCTGATGGGTTTGCATCCGAAGAAGAATGTGGTTGTGGTTATATATCATCAGGCGGCTGTCTAAATAATACTGATCCGTATGATCTTATAGATGTATCGCAACCCGATGCGGTGGACACATGCGAACAATGTTCACCCGGTTATTTTTGCCCAGGCGGCACATCACGTGCAGAAGATTGTAATTATGATTATGATAACACCGGTATAAGCTCATGGGGTTTTACATCTGATGCGGGCGCAAAGTCACGTTCAGAATGTTATACTGATATTACACCGGGACACTATTTATCAATTGCTTATGACTTAATCGGCAAAACACTATGCGATGAACAAGCAATAAGTAACGAAACAACACGTGTATACTTGTCAGATGATATTTGGAATAACACAACAGATGTAACGAAATGTAACGTATGTGGTGCCGGAACATATGCAAATGACACGCGTACAGAATGCATTGCATGTCCAACGATTGGTGATACATACACCGGTGGTGCATTTGTTGATGTATCACAATATCGAACATGTGATTATGGTGTCTGTAATGGCCCAGTATGTCCGATTAGCGGCGTGGGCGTTACAATGGCACATGGATCATACAGCGGTTATAATTGTTCATTACAGGATAATGGTGAATATAAGTGCGTATTACATGATTTAACCAACCTGAAATGCGACGCAGGATATACATTAAATGGGTATGTTGCCGACAATACAGAGGGAGATTTCTGTTCAGATAATTTTGGGTGCGATACAAACGGGATATGTTCATGTACAAACTATGATATGGGTATAGAAGATAAATCTGTGATTGATGGCGTCGCGTATTTTGTAAAGATTCAACCAGAATATGTCGACACTGTATTCGCATGGGATGAAGCCACCTGGGAAGTTATTGATTCGTCAAAGGATTTGTGTATACAAACGGAACCTGGTTATTACAAAACAGAATCTGGATACAAGCAACGGGCATGCCCGGTTACAAACCTGAAAGATATGAATGATGCGACGGTCAAAGCAACCAGTGCGGCCGGCGCCACATCTGCGGCGGCGTGTTATATTGACCCGAATTCATACTTTAAAGATGACCGTGGGACATATCACTTTTCATCAAATTGTTTGTATAAAGAATAAGTGCATATGTTACAATATAAAAAAAATCCCCCAACCGGGGGAATTTTTTGTGTGAACTTTTATTTATCTAAATAACTTATACACAAAAAATCCCGCAAATGCGGGATTTGTTACTGCCATGGCATATATCCGATTGCGCAATCGTGCACGCATTTTTCCCGTCGGCTGTCCCAACGTCTGGTGCCAGTTGTGTCTGCGCCAGTGCATATCAATTTGCATTCATTGTTTTCTAATGCATACTTTTCATTGTGATACATACATGTCGCAATTTGACATTCGTCGACATAGCTGCTGGCCACAACAACGTTATCGCCTGTTTCGCTATACATATTGTTACATTCACCACACTGACTTGGGTCAATTGCATCTGTTTGCATTGGATCATCTGTATAACCTGGATGGCACTTTGTTGCGATACATTTGCCCCATGTGTTCGTGGTATGATTCCATTCGCGCATACCAACACCGTGTGGTAATTGACATACTTCTTCATCTGCCTGGCATGTGTTTGCTGCGACATGATAGCCACCATAACATTCATTAACTATACATTCGCCAAACATTCCGCGTTCACTGTCCCATTTCATCGTCGCATCATATGCATTTGGTACAGAATTCGTGCATTCTATGACGTTTGGCACACAACTGTCGCCATTTGGATGGTATCCCAACACACATTCCGCCACAACACAGTTGCCACCATTGTCCAGGTATGTCAACGCACCATCAACATCACATGGCTCACAGTATCCATTTGCACCCATCACCTGGTTATATACACACGACGTTTCCACACATACGTATGATCCATTTTTGTATTCTATATCGCATGGGTTGCCGTTATCAGATGTCCCGACATCAAATTTGCACACGAACTCATTGGTGTTGCCGTTCCACCACACAATATCTGATACAGGTTGCGCCGTGCCGAATATAACATCTATGTCATCGCTATTACACTTGATATAACATTCGCTTTGATCCGAACTGCCTGACTTTGCCATCGCCAAATCATTACCTGTAATATCTGCACAAGAATAGGGTTCTGGGCGACTGGTATTACATATGTATCCTGACGGGCATTGGACACACACACCATTTTGTAAGGTATACCCACTTTCGCACATTGTGATTTCACAAGTATCTGCAATGCCAAAGTAGTCACGTCCAGTCATTGTGTGTGCATGCTCGGCCAATTCGCATTCGCGCCAACATTCTGAACGATCGGTAATGCCGACGCCACTGACATAATTTGATGGACATGATTGCGCCATACATCCAGGTTCTCCAGGCACATACAACTCAGTGCTGTCACAATACATTCCCAATCCACATTCTGTCATTGTGTTACCATCATATGTGTATCCCGGTTGACACGTCCCCTTGGCCAACCATTTTGCATACACCGTAACGTCGCCAATTTGATTTGTGGCAATTACATATGTGTCTTGCCATGTGGTGCATGATGAATCTGTGCACCAACCTTGGAAATGCCATCCATATCGTTCTGGTACGCCGTCAATGATTGCGCCATACGTAAACGTGTATTGCGTTGGTGCACCGATATAGTTTGCACCACCATCCAATTCATATTTAATCGCATATGTCGCAGTGGTGGCACAAATATTAGTGTCGATATAATCTGCTGTCCATTTGCCAGAATTCTGATTCCATAACAGATATCCAGAATTACACCGTGCAACATTTGGTGCGTTACACATATATTCATCCGTATTTATATCCAGTGAACACATCATTGATTCTGCCACACCGTTTTGGACAGGAAGTTCATCATACACATATTGACAGAACACAGCCTGACCAGATTGGTTGCCTGCCCAATTGCCCGTATAAGGTTCTTTATAGCGTTCTGGGCATACATCGCATTTTGTTGCACCATTTGTTTGTGCAAATGTTCCCGCGGCACATACATTACATTGTGTCGCATTTACATTTGATGTATTAAATCCATTGATTATATCGTAATACACACTAACATCGCCATCACGCGCAGTGTTTTGTGGGCATTCAGATATCAACCATTTTTGATTGTTGTGGATATACTGCCCCGCAGACACAGTGATATAACAGTCTTCGGCAGAATCTGCCCCACCTTTACTGCTTAGCGTAAATCCATCAACTTCCGGACATGTGGTAATATCACCTGTTTTGCCATAATCCAGACCATTTTTACCTGGACAATATGAACCAGATGGGCACGGTTCTTGTTGTGCTTTGGCAACCTTAACATAATTACCTGATGCAACATTCATTTGACACTGTGTGATGTCATAGTGTCCTGATGCTGTACTGTCGCGATATCCCAACGGGCATAACTGACATACTGTCAATTGTGTATCGCTGTCCACGCCAGAATAGTACTGTGCACCACATATGCTACATACATCCGCGGCACTGCTTTCAGAAATATCTATACCTTCAATGACATAGGTCGCGTCTAAATATGAATTTGCAATCCCATACCCTGAATCACAGGTTGCATCAGATACACGTGCAAAACATTTACGGTTGCCACTATCCATATAGCACGATACTTTTGTCAAATCTCCGTTGGCGATTTCTGCATTGAACGTCCATGCGCAACCATTTTGCGTATTGTGCAAATTATTTTGTCCGCCCGATAAATTGCGGGAAACATCGTATATCGCACTGATGTCAGACGCATTGCTTAAACTCAGTGATGGGCACACAGTACATGCCGTTGCACGTTCTGTATCGGAATATGTAACATCGTCACACAACGTTTGAACTATTGCGCCACTATCTTTGACATAGTACCCCGCCAGGGCGTCTTTGCATGATGCTTGACCTGGTTCATCTTGATATGTCCCTGGCTGACACTTTATTTGTGCATATCCATTGCCATTTTGATAATGCCCAGGTTCTGTTTTTGTGCACGTTGGTGCAATGTTTATGATATTGCCATAGATATAGTTTTCTATGTTCGCAATATGATGTCCTGCATTACACTGGGCTATATAATTGCCAGATTGACATATGTATTTATTGTTGTTGATGTCATATTCGCATGTGCTGACATACATTTTTCCATTGTCTATTGTGATATCAGTATTGTATGTCAACGGGCATACTGTGTCATCCCCAGATACACCAAACACCCCACCAGAATAAGGTTCTGGCGCACACGTTGCACATTGACCATCTTTCAAATATTGTCCTGCGACACATTTATTATACAATTTTTCACAACTATACGTATCACCGTTATAGAACGCATTGTTTCCACAGGTGTACTCACCATATTCATCTGTAAATGACTGTGATGGTTTGACAAAGCATTCATACGCACTGGACGACGCCTGAGAATCAGTTGTCCCTGTGACCGTGTCGCCATAAACCGTCTTGGCAGTCGGGCATTCTGTGCGTAATACCGTGTCGGCAGGCGAATAGTATCCAAAACCCACCGCATCACAAGATGGAACCGACATTATTGTGTCCAGTGTCAGGCAATACCCACCATTTCGTGGATTCGCGCATTCATATGTATTATATTCCATCGAACCGTTGCCGTTCAAACACCATGTGTCTTGGTTGCAAGAGTAGTTATAATACCCCGCGCTGCACTTAAACGCATTTGGATAAGAATCTAATTCCAACCCGCTGTCATCTGGCCCAAAAGTATATCCATCCCATGCGCAATTTGCATAGATTGCCGGTGTTCCTGTTTTAAAATTATCACAAACAACAGCGTTCATTTCCCCATTGGAAATTGGCAGATTATTAAACGTTGCGATACAGTATTTTCCATCAGACGAACTGGCCAATTTTGCATTCGCGCCATACTGTGACGGCACAGGACACGCATCGCACTTTGATTTTCCTTTTGTTGCAGCATAGGTTGCATTTGTGCATTTTACTGGTGCGGATGTGCCACCCGAACAGGCCGAACCCTCAGGACATGGGGTACACTGTCCATTATTCAAATACAGTCCTGGTATACATTTATTATACGTCCTGTCGCAATTATACGTATCACCGTTATAGAACGCATTGTTTCCACAGGTGTATTCACCATATTCATCTGTAAATGACTGTGATGTTGCAACGTAACATTCTGATTCAGTTTTTGCCCCAGAATTGGATGTCCCAGTCGTCATTTGACCGAATATCGTTTCAGCAGTGCTACACTGAACAGGTTGACATGCATCTGTATGACCAATGATGACAGATTTATCTTCACCATCCGGACAATATGAACCTTCTTCGCAATCTATAAATTCTGTGCCATTTCCACTGTAATATTTTCCAGGCTGACATGTTACGCGTTCTGTTTTCCAATCAGCCCCCAGTGTCATATTTGATGCAAATGCATCCGGCGCCAGGTTTGTTGCCTGTAACACAACGTTGTCAGCGCTGTATGTTCCCAAGAACGTGTATTCATCGGTTTCGCTGGTCAATGTTAAATCCGTAATTGGTGTGCCAGAACAACTTGAATTGTCATACCAACCCGTATCATAGCACAGATATACAACACGTGTTCCAGATGGCTCAATCCATGGGGTCAAATTGGTCAAGGTAATTGTGTAAACATTTGCAGTCCACTTTGCCGTCAATGTCACAGTTCTGTTGGTCGTGTTTGCATCATTATACTTTGTGTTCACAGGCAGATTACCATTTGCATTGATAATCATATTGCCATCTGAATCAACAAATCCATCCAGTGTATACCCAGTGCGTGTTGGGATGTTTGGCAATACGTCAATTTTGCATTCATCCGTTGCATTGGCGCATGTGTACCATCCATTATCATATTTTTGGTATATGGCATATGTTGCACCCAAATTATTGATATTTACCGTATACACATTTGCAGTCCACTTTGCCACCAGGGTAAATGTATCGCCATCATCCCCAGCAAACACAGTATTCCCAGCCACCAAATCACCATTCTTATCAAACACTTGGACACTATTGTTATAGTAATATCCGTCAAATGTGTATCCGACACGCGTTGGTATGTTTAGTTTCGTCGTTGCACAATTTTGTTCATTGGCACAATTATACCAATTCATACCATACTTCATAGAAATCGGTCCGGTTTCGCCACCTGTACCACCATTGTTATCCAATACAACGTTGTATTTGTGATTGTTCCACCATGCATAAATAGAGGCGTCTGAACCAAACAGCGTTGTATCAGCATCAATGTTGCCATTATTATCAATAACATCCAGTGGCGATTCCAGCATATTTGTTGCTGTTTTGTATCCTGCAAAGTCATAACCAATACGTGATGGCGCCACTACAGATGTAATTTTGTTTGTTGCAGTCTGATTACCATTTGCATCCACACCTGCATTGGCAAACCATCCAGTATTATATTGTTCGTAAATTGTGCCTGCATCGCCTGCGTTCGCATAATTTAAATCCAACGTAATCGCATACACATCCGGCAGACACCACAGCTCCGCAGGTGTTGTTGTTAGTAAGTCAAAGTCGTCTACATTGTTATATGGATCGTCGTCGATAGTGACACTAGTGTCAATGTTTTTTATCAACAAATTCTGCTGGTAATGATCTGAACAGGACCAAATCAGATCTGGACATACAAAATCTTTTGCCGATGTCCAAGGATAGACAACTTCTTCGCCATAATAACGTCTTCCACTCCTTGCTCGTTCTGTTATAGTCATAGAGCAAGTGCCAACATCGTTTAAAGGACATGCGGGTGCAGTGCAAGGTAAACTTACACGAGCATAACATGCACGTTCTGCATTTACAGAATTTGATATACGATCATCGTCTGTTAAAGCAGATAAAGAATATTTATATTCTGCACCTAAGTTTGTACACGATGCACAAATACCATATTCCAGATCGTTTGCGCTTGTAAAATAGTTGTTCGCTTTACATTCTAAATATGATACTGGACATGATTGGGTTTCGCCGGGTAACGGGATGCATGTATCAGGATTGTTAGAATAGATTATCCCTCTGTAGGTTGCGCTTGTAGACAAGTAACTACAAGTGTTTACAAGTGTCGTGGAACTTCCAGAATCTGTATATCTTGTATAGCAGTCTTGAATACACGGACAGTTTGTTTTTTCAACATAACATTCATCTGCAGATTTTGCGCCACGGGTATAATCGTCACCTTCGTATACACCAACATAGGTGTTTGGATACGATGGGGCACACTGTGTTTTTACAGTTTCTGTTGCTGGCACGTTGTCTGACGCACAAGAACAATA